>JBKPQU010000102.1:0-6544 GCA_046734255.1 Actinomycetota bacterium | reverse complement strand
CCGCCGGGTGACCGCCAACGTCCGCCGCGCCCTGGCCATCGAGGCCCTGTGCGCCGCCCAGGCGATCGACCTGCGGGCTCCGCTGCGGCCGGGGGCGGCGATGGCGGCCGTCCTGGACCGGGTCCGCGAGCAGGTCCCGGCCCTGGACTCCGACCGCTACCTGGCCCCCGACCTGGCCGCCCTGGAGCGCCTGGTGGCCGACGGCAGCCTGGTCGCCGCCGCCGAGGAGGTGGCCGGGCCCCTCGGGTGAGGGGCTGTGGACAACCGAGGGAACCCTGCACGCTCGTCCGCTACTCTCCCCACCGGGGGTCCAGAAAAATGGAAGGTGCAAGGATCGTCCGGGCGCCGCGCGGCCCCGAGCTGTCGTGCCGCGGGTGGCAGCAGGAGGGCGCCCTGCGGATGCTCTGCAACAACGCGACCCCGAGGTCGCCGAGCGTCCCGACGACCTGGTGGTCTACGGCGGCACCGGCCGGGCGGCACGCGACTGGGCCAGCTTCGACGCGATCGTGCGCACCCTGACCACCTTGGCGGACGACGAGACGCTGCTGGTGGTCTCCGGCCGCCCGGTCGGGGTCTGGCGCACCCACGAGTGGTCGCCGCGCGTCCTGATCGCAAACTCGAACCTGGTCGGCGACTGGGCCACCTGGCCGGAGTTCCGCCGCCTGGAGCGGCTCGGGCTGACGATGTACGGCCAGATGACCGCAGGCTCATGGATCTACATCGGGACCCAGGGCATCCTGCAGGGCACGTACGAGACCTTCGCCGCGGTCGCGGTGAAGCGGTTCGGCGGGACCCTGGCCGGCACCCTGACGCTGACCGGCGGCTGCGGCGGGATGGGCGGCGCCCAGCCGCTGGCGGTCACCCTCAACGGCGGGGTCTGCCTGGTCGTCGACGTCGACCGGTGGCGGCTGGAGCGGCGGGTGGAGACCCGCTACCTCGACGAGGTCAGCGACGACCTGGACGACGCCCTGGCCCGGGTGCTGGCCGCCAAGGCCGAGCGCCGGGCCCTCTCGGTCGGCCTGGTCGGCAACTGCGCCACGGTGCTGCCGGAGATCCTGCGCCGCGGCGTCGAGGTGGACATCGTCACCGACCAGACCAGCGCGCACGACCCGCTCAGCTACCTGCCGGAGGGCGTGGACGTCGGCGACTGGCACGACTACGCCGACAAGAAGCCGGCCGAGTTCACCGATCGTGCCCGGGCCTCGATGGCCCGGCACGTGGAGGCCATGGTCGGCTTCCTCGACCAGGGGGCGGAGGTCTTCGACTACGGCAACTCCATCCGCGACGAGGCCCGTCAGGGCGGGTTCGAGCGGGCCTTCGCCTTCCTGGGCTTCGTCCCGGCCTACATCCGGCCGCTGTTCTGCGAGGGCAAGGGCCCGTTCCGGTGGGCGGCGCTGTCCGGTGACCCGCGGGACATCGCGGTGACCGACCGCGCGGTGATGGAGCTGTTCGACGACGACCACCTGCACCGCTGGCTGCGGGCGGCGGCGGAGAAGGTCGCTTTCCAGGGGCTGCCGGCACGGATCTGCTGGCTCGGCTACGGCGAGCGGGACAAGGCGGGCGTGCGGTTCAACGAACTGGTCGCCTCCGGGGAGATCCAGGCACCGATCGTGATCGGGCGCGACCACCTGGACTGCGGCTCGGTCGCCTCGCCCTACCGCGAGACCGAGGCGATGCTCGACGGCTCGGACGCCATCGCCGACTGGCCGCTGCTCAACGGGCTGGTCGCCGCGTCGTCCGGGGCGACCTGGGTCTCGATCCACCACGGCGGCGGGGTGGGGATCGGCCGCTCGATCCACGCGGGCCAGGTCTCGGTCGCCGACGGGACGCCGCTCGCGGCGGCCAAGCTCGAGCGGGTGCTGACCAACGATCCCGGGATGGGCGTGATCCGGCACGTGGACGCCGGTTACGACCTGGCCGTGCAGGTGGCCGAGGAACGCGGCGTGCGCATCCCCATGTCCGAGCACCCGTGAGCGCCGGTGCCCTCTAGCGTCGCCGGGCTGCTCGCCGAGATCGAGCGGATCGGGCGGGACGCCGCGACCGGCGGCTACCAGCGGTTCGCCTGGACGCGCGAGGACGCCGCGCTGGCCGAGTGGTTCGCCGCGGCGTGCGAGGCCCGGGGCCTTCCGGTCAGCAGCGACCGGTGCGGCAACCAGTGGGCCTGGTGGGGCGACCCGGACGCGGCGGTCGCCGCCGGGGCTGCAGGCGTGGTCACCGGCAGCCACCTGGACTCGGTGCCGCAGGGCGGCGCCTTCGACGGCCCGCTCGGCCTCGCCTGCGCGCTCGTGGCCGTGGATCAGTTGCGGGCCAAGGGTTTCGCGCCCACCCGGCCGATCGGCGTCGTCCGCTTCGTGGACGAGGAGGGTGCCCGGTTCGGGCTGGCGTGCTCCGGGTCGCGGCTGGTCACGGGCGCCTCCGAACCGGAGCGGGTACTGGCGCTGCGGGACGCGGGCGGCACGGCGTATGCCGACGCGCTGGCCGCCGCGGGCGGCGACCCTCGGCACGCCGGGCGGGACGACGAGGCACTGCGCCGGGTCGGGTCGTTCGTCGAGCTGCACGTCGAGCAGGGGCGCGGCCTGGTCGACCTCGGCTGCCCGATCGGGGTGGCCACGATGATCCGCCCGCACGGGCGCTGGCGGATCGAGCTGGCGGGGCGCGCCGACCACGCCGGCACCACGCTGCTGGCCGACCGCGTGGACCCGATGCTCGACCTGGCCCGGCTGGTGCAGGCGGTCCGCGAGGTCGCCGAGCGCCGCGGCGCGCTCGCCACGGTCGGCCGGGTCGAGGTGAGCCCGAACGCGGTCAACGCGATCCCCGGGCACGTCAACGCCTGGCTGGACGTGCGCGCCGAGGAGGAGCACGGTGTGCGCGCGGTGATCGACGACCTGGCGGCGGTCGGGTTCGCCGCGGTCGAGGAGTCCTGGACGCCCGCGACCTGGATGGACCGCGACCTGAGCGAGCGGGTCGCCGCCCTCGTCGCCGGGCTGCAGGGCGGCGAGGCGCCGATGATGGCCACCGGCGCCGGGCACGACGCCGGAATCCTTGCCGCGGCGGGGATTCCCGCCGCGATGCTGTTCGTGCGCAACCCGACCGGCATCTCGCACTCCCCGTCCGAGTACGCCAAACCCGCCGACTGCGAAGCAGGTGCGGACGCGCTCGCCGCCGTGCTGGCCGATCTCGCCCTGGCTTCGCCAGGGGCCCAGCCCTCCCCCGCTGCGCCGCCGGTGGAGCCGGAGGCGCCGTGACCGGCTACTGGTGTGAGCACGCCTGGCTGCCCGAGGGCTGCACCGCCTCGGTCCGGATCGTCGTCGGTGGGGCCGCGGGCGAGGCCGGGGGGGACGGCACGATCGGCGAGGTCACGGCGCCGGCCGAGGCGTCCCCCGGCGACATCCGGCTGCCGGGCCTGACCCTGCCCGGCTTCGCCGACGCGCACTCCCACGCCTTCCACCGCGCCCTCCGCGGTCGCGTGCACGCCGAGGGCAGCTTCTGGACCTGGCGGGAGGCGATGTACTCACTCGCCGGTCGGTTGGACCCGGACCGCTACCTCGCGCTGGCCACCGCGGTCTACGCGGAGCTGGCGCTGTCCGGGGTCAGCTGCGTGGGTGAGTTCCACTACCTGCACCACGGCGAGGGCGGCGTCCCGTACGCCGACCCCAACGCGATGGGCGAGGCGCTGCGGGAGGCCGCCCGGCGCGCGGGCATCCGGATGACGCTGCTGGACACCTGCTACCTGGCCGGCGGCATCGACGTCCCGCTGGAGGGTGTCCAGCTGCGGTTCGGGGACGGCGACGCGGCGGGCTGGGCGGGGCGGGTCACCGCGCTGCGGGACGACGCCGGGTTCCGGGTGGGCGCGGCCGTCCACTCGGTGCGCGGGGTTCCGGCCGGGCAGCTGGCCGACGTCGCGCAGGCCGCGGTGGGACGCCCGCTGCACGTCCACCTCTCCGAGCAGCCCGCGGAGAACGAGGCGTGCCTGGTCGCCTACGGCCGGACTCCGGCCGCGCTGCTGTCCGACCACGGGGTGCTCGGCCCGCGCACGACCGCCGTGCACGCCACCCACCTGACCCGGGACGACATCGCGCTGCTCGGCGGGTCCGGCACGGGGGCGTGCTTCTGCCCCACCACCGAGCGCGACCTGGCGGACGGGATCGGGCCCGCCCGGGACCTGCGCGACGCCGGGTCGCCGCTGTGCCTGGGCAGCGACCAGCACGCGATCGTCGACATGATCGAGGAGGCGCGGGCGCTGGAGATGAACGAGCGGCTGGCGTCCGGGCGGCGGGGCCGGTTCAGGGCCGGCGACCTGGTCGCCGCGCTGACCTGCGACGGTCACGCGGCCCTGGGCTGGTCCGAGGCCGGCCGGATCGAGGTCGGTGCGCCGGCGGATCTCGTCGCGATCCGGCTGGACTCGGTGCGCACCGCGGGATCGCTTCCCGATCATGCGCTGCTGGCCGCCACCGCCTCGGACATCACCACGGTCGTCGTCGGCGGCGCCACGGTCGCCCGCGACGGCGTGCACTGCGACCTGGGCGAGCCGGGGCCGTTGCTGGCGGAGGCGATCGAGGCCGCCTGGGCCTAGCTGTGCCTTCGCCCCCGCTTGCTCAGAACAGCGCGCTGGCCAGGGCGGCCCTGGCCTTGCTCACCCGCGGGTCGGCGTCCCCGACCACGCCGAACAGCTCGACCAGGTGCTGCCGGGCGGCGTCCCGTTCGTCGCCGGAGGTCAGCCGGACCAGCTGGACCAGCCGGGCGAAGGCCTCCTCGACCCGGCCCTCGAGCACCTCGAGGTCTGCGACCAGCGTCTGCGCCGCGACGTCGGCCGGTGCCGCGGACGCGGCGGCCCGCGCGGCGGACGGGTCGATCCCCCGGACGCGCTGCAGCAGGGTCACCTGGGCCAGCCCCAGCCGCGCCTCCTCGTCGCCCGGGTTGGCGGCCAGCGCCTTGCCGAACGCGGCGGCGGCCGCGTCCAGGTCGTCCCGCTCGATGGCGTCGTAGGCCTCCTGCAGCAGCGGCGGCAGCGGGGCCTCCTCGTACTCGGTCTCCGGCTCGGCGCCGGCGTCCGGCGCGGTTCCGGTCACGCCGTTCGCCTCGGCCACGCGCAGCAGCTCCTCCAGCGTCCGGCGAACCGCGGGCTCCGGCATCGCGCCGGTGAACAGCGGCACCGGCTGTCCCTTGATCAGCGCGTAGACGCTGGGGATCGACTGCACCTGGAAGGCCGCGGACAGCTGGGGGTTCGCGTCGACGTCCACCTTGCCGAGCACCCACCGGCCGCCGAACTCCGCCGCCAGCGACTCGAGGATCGGCGACAGCTGGCGGCACGGCCCGCACCAGCTCGCCCAGAAGTCCAGCACCACCGGGACCGTGTGCGAGCGCGGGAGCACGTCGGGCCCGAAGGTCTCGTCGGTGACGTCGAACACGAAGCTGTTGGCCGACTCTGCCGCACCCGGCTCGCCCGCACCCGGCGGCGGCGCCGACGGCGGCCGGCGGGCGGCGAGCGCTGCAAGGTCGACCGCGCCCCGGAGGTTCAGCTGCGGGCTGGCCGGGTTCGCAGGCTGCTGGGTCATCGAAGGTCCTCTCCAGGAACGGGCCGCTGGGCCGGGGGGCTCAGCTCCCGGTGATCGCGACGTTCGCCTTCTCGGCGGCGACGACGGTGACGGCCCCGCTCGGCGGTATCCGCAGCGCGACCACCTCGAGCGCGGTGCGGTTGATCTGCTTGCTGAACCGGGTGCGCCCGGCGAGACGGGCGACCTGCGGGTCGGAGACCTTGACCGTCCCGGAGCCGCGCTTGATCGCAATCTTGACCGTCTGCCGGATCTCGCCGATCACCAGTGTCCCGCCGTCCGCGGTGGCCAGCGCGAACACCGCGCCGGGGACCACCGTGTGGGTCGTGGTCACCGTTGCCACCTTGGCGAGCAGCCTGCGGTCCGCGGCGCTGCTGGCGGTCACCTGGTCGGTGAACACGCTCGGCGCGAACTGCTTGGCGTTCCGGCTGGCGGAGCCCTTGGCGAGCACGTCGGCATACCGGGCGAGCGCGTCCGCCGGAGCCGGCCGCGTGCTGCCGGGAGCTCGGGTCGCGGCTGGTGCGCCCTGCTCCGCGGGTGCGACCTCGGGCAGCGTCGCGCCCGGGAGCATGGTCAGCTCGCCCCACAGGCCGTACGGCGTGCGCGGGCTCGCCGAGACCAGCACCCGCATCATCGGCGTCGGCTGGTTCGGCAGAGTGGTGACGGCGACGAAAAACCGCGGCCAGCCGCCGCCCAGCGGGATCACCAGCCGGGTGCGCTGAGCCGGCGAGGGAGTGGCCGTCGGAGCCGCCGTCCCGCTCGGCCGGGGCTTCCGCACCGCGAGGATCTGCTTGTACGGCCCGGCGATCCGAGCCCCGGCCGCGGCCGGGTTGCCGGCGGAGCCGTTCAGCGCGACGTCCACACTGTCGAGGATGCGCTCGGCCTGGGGGACAGCGACCACCGGGTGCGGCCCGGGATCGGCGGGCGCCCGGGCGGTCCGCTCGGACGGCGAGGAGCAGGCGGCGACCGCGAGCAGGCACGCCGCGCCCGTC
>JBKPQU010000101.1:0-3928 GCA_046734255.1 Actinomycetota bacterium | reverse complement strand
GGTCGAGCCGGTCGGCGGCGGGCGGTACGCGCTGCCGGGCGTGCATCCAGGCCTGGATCGAGGCCCGCGGCGACGCATGCATCCGGGAGGCTAGCCGGGACGGCCGACAGTCGACGTGGCGCGACGAGGTGGGAGGCCTGTGCGGACCTGGTGGGCGATGTTTCTGGCCGGGTTCCGGCGGTACTCCGGCTACCGGGCGGCGACCGCGGCGGGGGCGTTCACGAACACCGTCTTCGGCGTGCTCAAGGCGAGCGTCTACCTGGGCGCGATCGCCTCGGCGGGCGGCGTGATCGCCGGGTACGACGCCGCCGCCAGCGTCACGTACGCCTGGCTCACCCAGGCGCTGATCGGCCCGATCAACATGTTCGCGCGCAGCGAGCTCGCCCAGCGCGTTCGCACGGGGGACGTCGCGATCGACCTCGCCCGTCCCGCCGACCTGCAGACGTCGTGGCTGGCGGCAGATCTGGGCCGCGCGGCCTACGTCCTGGTGCCTCGGGGCCTCCCCCCGCTGCTGGTCGGCTGGCTGATCACCGGACTCACCCTGCCGTCCGAGCCGCTCCCCTACCTGCTGGGCGCGCTCAGCGTGGTGCTGGGAGTCGCCATCTCCGCCGGCTGCCAGTTCCTGCTCAACATCACTGCCTTCTGGCTGATCGAGATCCGCGGAGTGCTGACGATCTACACAGCGGTCAGCGGCCTGCTGGCCGGGCACATGATTCCGGTGGCATGGTTCCCCGGCTGGCTCCAGCTGATCGCCGCTGCGACCCCGTTCCCGTCGATGCTCCAGGTGCCGATCGCCATCCTCCTCGGCCGCGTGCACGGAGCCGGCGCGCTGGGCGCGCTGGGCGTCCAGGTGCTGTGGCTCGCGATCGTGCTGGCGGCGGGGCGGCTGGTGCTCGCCCGCGGCACCGGCAAGTTGGTGGTCCAGGGTGGCTGAGCTCGCAGCGGCGCGCCCGCCGGCATGGCAGGCCTACCGCGCACTGATCGGCTCCCGGGCGAGGGCACAGCTGGCCTACCGCACCTCTTTCGCCCTCGACCTGGCCGGCAGCGCGACGATCGGGCTGGTCGAGTTCGGCGAGGTCTACGTGATCTTCCACAACGTCCCGGTGCTCGGCGGGCTGGACTTCACCGCGGCGATGCTGGTCTTCGCGATCGCCAACCTCGGCTTCAGCATCGCCGACATCGCCTGCGGGCAGCTCGACGAGATCCCCACCCACCTGCGGGCCGGCACGCTGGACGCCGTCCTGCTCCGCCCGCTGCCTGCCCTGGCCCAGCTGGCCGCCGCCGACGTCTCGCTCCGGCGGCTGGGCCGCGGTGGTTTCGCCGTCGTCCTGCTCGCGATCGCGCTGGCCCGGTCGGACGTCGAACCGACGCCGGCGAACGTGGCGCTGCTGGCGATCAGCCCGGTCAGCGGTGCGGTGATCTTCTCCGCGCTGTTCGTCGCGGCCGGGGCCGCGCAGTTCTGGCTGATCGACGCCCAGGAGGTGACCAGCGCCTTCACCTACGGCGGCGGGTACGCGGCTTCGTTCTCCCCCGCGGTGCTGCCGCTGCCGGTCCGGGTGCTGTTCACCTTCGTCGTGCCGGCCGCGTTCACCGCCTACCTGCCGGCGATCGCCGTCCTCGGCCTGCCCGGCCCGCCGGCCCTGCCCGCCTGGCTCGGCTGGTTCGCGCCGGTGGCGGCGCTGCTGGCGTGGATCGCGGCCCTGGCCGGCTGGCGGGCCGGTCTGCGGCGCTACACCGGAGCGGGAGGGTGACGATGACCGCGATCGAGGCCGAGGAGCTGACCCGGGAGTTCGTCGTCCGCCGCCGGGCCGGCCGGCTCAGGCGCGCCAGGCAGGTGGTGTGCGCCGTGGACTCGGTGACCTTCACCATCGCGTCGGGAGAGTGCGTGGGCTACATCGGCGCCAACGGCGCCGGGAAGTCAACGACGATCAAGATGCTTGCCGGCATCCTCGCGCCGAGCAGCGGCCGCGTGCTCACCCTCGGACGGGTGCCGCTGCGGCAGCGGCGGGAGCTGGCCCGGCACATCGGCGTGGTGTTCGGGCAGCGCTCCCAGTTGTGGTGGGACCTGCCGCTGTCGGAGTCGTTCAGGATCCTCTCCGTGATCCACCGGCTGACGCCGGCGGCGGCCCGGCAGCGGGTGGGCGAGCTGACCGAGCGGCTGGAGCTGGGGACCTTCCTCGCCACGCCGGTCCGCCAGCTCTCGCTCGGGCAGCGGATGCGCGGCGAGGTCGCGGCGGCGCTCCTCCACCGGCCCGCGCTGCTCGTGCTCGACGAGCCCACCGTCGGGCTGGACGTGCTGAGCAAGGAACGGCTGCGGGTCTTCCTGCGCGAGGAGATGGCGCAGCACGGCCGTACGCTGCTCCTGACCACGCATGACATGGACGACGTCCAGCGGCTGTGCGCGCGGGTCCTCGTGATCGACCACGGCCGGCTGGCCTACGACGGCACGCTGCCCGGCCTGGTGGACCGGGTCGGCGCCCGCCGCGTGCTGGTGGTGGACCTCGCCGAACCCGCCGCCGCGCTGCACGGCATCCCGGGCACCAGCCTGATCGGCACGGATGCCGGCGGCCTTCGCCAGCGCCTGGCCTTCCGGCCGGAGGAGACCACGGCGGCCGCCGTCCTGGCCGCGGTCTCCACCCGGGTCGCGGTGCGGGATCTGGCGATCGAGGAGCCGGACATCGAGGATGTCGTCCGCCGGCTCTACGCCGGCTCGGGCCCGCGCTGAGCGACCCGACTCCGTCGATCGGAGGATCAGGGGACCAGCACGAGCTTGCCCGTGGTCCGGCGGCCCTCCAGGTCCTCGTACGCGCGGGCGACCTCGGCCATCGGGTAGCTCGCTCCGACCCGCACGTTCAGGCTGCCGTCGGCGACCCAGCCGAACACGTCGTCCGCCCTGGCGTGCAGCTCGGCCGGGGTCGCGACGTAGTGCCCCATCGTCGGCCGGGTGAGGAACACCGAGCCGCTGGTCTGCAACCGGTTGATGTCGAACGGATCCGGGCGCCCGCTGGCGTAGCCGAACAGCACGAGCATCCCGCGCGGCGCGAGGCTGGCGAGGCTGCCGTCGAACGTGGTGCGGCCGACACCGTCGAACACCACCCGCACGCCCCGCCCGCCGGTCAGCTCGCGCGCCCGCTCGGCGAAGTCCTCCTGGTCGTACCGGATCACCTCGGCGGCGCCCGCCCCGCGGGCGAGCTCCGCCTTCTCGGCGGTCGAGGTCGTGGCGAGCACCCGCCCGCCGCGGCGGGCGACGATCTGGGTGAGCAGCAGGCCGACCCCGCCCGCGGCGGCGTGGATCAGGACGTCGTCCCCCTCGGCGACCGGGCAGGTCGAGGTCGCCAGGTAGTGCGCGGTCATGCCTTGCAGCGGCACCGCGGCGGCGGTCAGGTCGTCGACGCCGTCGGGCACGCGGAGCGCGCGGTCCGCGGGCACGACGACCTTCTCGGCGAAGCTCCCCGGGACGTTCGTCCAGGCGACCCGGTCGCCGATCGACCACCCCGAGACACCCTCGCCGAGCGCCGCGACCCGGCCGGACCCCTCCTGTCCGAGGACAAGCGGCAGCGGCAGCGGGTAGACGCCCTCGCGGTGGTAGACGTCGATGAAGTTCACCCCGCAGGCGGCGACGTCCACCAGGAGCTGCCCGGCGTCCGGTCGCGGCTCGGCGACCTCGGCCAGCTGCAATACCTCCGGACCGCCCGTCCGCTCGACGACGACCGCCTTCATCCCGGCCTCCTGCTCGCACGCTGTCCGCCGATGAGAAGCTACTGCCAGCTGACTATGATCGCGCCCGGTGGCGGGGCCCCGCCCCTGCCCGGCCGCGGTGCGGACGAGGCCACGTATGGAGGCAGCCGATGTCGGACCCGAACGGGACCTGGAAGGTGGTCATGCAGACCCCGCTGGGTGCCCAGCAGATGACGGTGCACCTCCAGAC
>JBKPQU010000100.1:0-12246 GCA_046734255.1 Actinomycetota bacterium | reverse complement strand
GTTCTGGGCCGCGGCCGTCCGGTTGCTGCGCCGGCTGACCGGCGCCCCGGTCGCCCCGCCGCCCTTGCCCTCGACTGCCCTGCGCCCGCCACCCGACGCTCGCCGCCCGGGCCCGATCGCGGGACCCGGTTCTTCGGCCTGGAGCGTGCGCGGTCCTCCCGTCCGCCGCGGATGTCCCTGCCCAGGGGCCGCCCGCGCCTGAGAGGCGGCGGGCCGGCCCGCCTGCTCCGCTTCCGTTAGGAGACCCTCCATGCGCGCAATGCGTGGCATCACCGGCCGCGCCGCCGCCGCGTCCGCGGTGGCGACGGCTGCCGTCGTCCTCATGGCCGGCCCGGCTCTTGCTCACGTCACCGTGGCCGCCGACGACCCGACCCGGGCCGCCGACGACTCGATCCTCACCTTCCGCGTCCCGAACGAGGAGGACGCCGCGGCCACGGTCAAGGTGGACATCAAGTTCCCGACCAAGGACCCGATCGCCTCGGTCAAGCCCGCGGCCAAGGCCGGCTGGACGATCACCACGAAGACCGTCACGTTGGATCCGCCGATCAAGACCGACGACGGCACGATCACCGAGGGGGTCGGGCAGGTGACCTTCACCGCCAACAACCCGGCCGCCGGGATCCAGCCGGGTGACTTCGGGGCCTTC
The DNA here is from genome assembly GCA_046734255.1 of Actinomycetota bacterium. GTDB lineage: Bacteria > Actinomycetota > Actinomycetes > Actinomycetales > Kineosporiaceae > JBKPQU01. The sequence goes on along the minus strand of JBKPQU010000100.1, from coordinate 11,600 downwards.
CAGGTGCTGGTCGGCCCGCTGCCGGACGCCGCCAGCGTCGCGTTCCCCACCGTGCAGACCTACAGCAACGGCAAGGTCTCCAGCTGGGTGGAGCCGGTGACCGACCCCGAGAACCCGCCGGACAACCCGACACCCGTGCTCACGCTGGCTGCTGCGACGTCCGAGGCCGGCAGCACCGAGCCGAGCCCGGGTGCCAGCCCGTCCGCCACGGCGGCGCCCGCCGCGGCACCCGACCTGTCCGGCTACGCGACCGATTCCGAGGCGAGCACCGCACGCACGGTCGGCGTCCTCGGCCTCATCGTCGGCCTGGTCGGGCTGGTGGTCGCCGGCATCGCGCTGGTCCGCACCCGTCGTACGGCGTCTTCGCCCGCACCGCAGGAGGCGCCACGGGAAACGACCACGCGCACCTGACGACCGAGGGGCGACCGGCGTGCGCCTGCGTCGCGTCGTCGCGCGCCTTCGTGTGCAACCGATGACGTCGCGCGCACGCCGTTCGCCCGTTCGGGTGTGGTCACGGCGCGACCACCGGCCTAGCATTCCTAGGTATGTTCGCCCAACAGCTCAAGGGGCACCTCGACCTCCTGCTGCTGTCCGTGCTGCGGGAGGGGCCAGCGCACGGGTACGCGCTGATCACGTCCCTGCACGAGCGAAGCGGCGGCGCCTTCGACCTGCCCGAGGGGACGGTGTACCCCGCGCTCCACCGCCTCGAGGCCGCCGGCCTGGTGCGCAGCCAATGGGCGCGGAACACCTCACGGCGGCGCCGGGTCTACGCGTTGACCGCCCGGGGCGAGCGCGCCCTGCAGGCGCATCAGGTGCGCTGGCAACGCTTCCGCACGGCGATGCAGTCGGTCGTCCGGGACCCCGGACCGACCGAGTCGGGAGCGGGCGCGTGACCGCCCCGATCGAGGCGGACGACGCCGTCCAGCGCTACCTCGATGACCTGTTCACCGGCCTGCGCGGCCGGCCTCGCGCGTGCCGACGCCTGCTCGCCGAGACCGAGACCCACCTCCTCGACGCGCTGGACGCCGGCCTCGCCGAGGGTCTGAGCCACGACGAGGCCGCCGAGCGGGCGGTGGCCCGGTTCGGCCCGCCCAGCACGCTCGTCGGCGCGGGCCTTCCGGTCACTGCCATCGTGTCCCGGATGCTGCGCCCGCTGCTACTGGCCGCGGCCGGCCTCGCCGCGGCCGGCATGCTCGCGGTGGGTGCGAGCGGAGTGATCGCCGGGGTGTTCCGCGCCACCCTGGGCGACCGGTTCGTGGCCGGAGACCTGCCCGGGGTCAGCTACACCGCCGCCCGCTGCGCGGACTTCTTCGAGTACGCGCCGTCGGCGAGGACCTGCCTGGACGCCGCGGCGTCGCACCACGCCGACGAGGTGGTCGTCGACCGGATCGCGATCGGCGTCCTCGGCGTGATCGCCCTGGCGGTCTACCTCGCGCTGCGCCGGAGTTGGGCAGGCAGCCCGCGCGTGGACGGCGGCCTTCCGGCCGGTTTCGCGCCCGGCATCGCAACCGCGATGTTCGGCCTGGCCGCGGCCGTCCTCTCGCTGGCCAGCTTCAGCGCCCTGCTGGTCGGGCGGATCGACGGCGGCGGGCAGTACCTCAGCGCTGCACTGGTCGCGACGGCGGCCGCCGTCGCCTTCGCGGTGTGCTGGCTCCGGGCGGTCGTGCGGCCCGTCACGCTGGCCGAGCCCGGCCCCGAGCGCCCAGACCTCCCCTGAGGGTTCTTAGGCTGGAGGCGTGAGCGAGACTCCCGCCGATCGGCCTTCCACCGCAGGATCCCCGGACGACGCGCCGAGCACCGCGACGCGCCTCGGCTCGACGATCGGCCGCGCTGCGGGCACCGCCGCGCACGGCACCCGCGAGGCGATCCGCCGCCACCCGACCGCGAACAGGGCCTACCGCGTCGGTGTCGGCGTGGTCGGCGGCGGCACGCTCGCCCTGGGCGTCGTCCTGATGCCGCTGCCCGGCCCGGGCGCGCTCGTCGCGCTCGGCGGCCTCGGCATCCTGTCGACCGAGTTCGAGGGCGCTCGGAAGGTCACCTCGAAGACGAAAGCCGTGGCGCGGAAGGCGGTCGCCCTGGTGAGGGCGGCAAGGGCCTAGGTGTATCCGGCCGCCACGATCGGGACACTGCCGCTCTCAGCGTGATCTTCGCAAGCACGGGCACAGCATCCACCCCCATCGCTCGCGCGCAATAGGCTGAGGCATGGATCTAGATCGCCCAGTGGAATTCCTGCGCACCAACGGCCGCGCGGTGCTGTCGACGACCCGCCGCGACGGTTCCCCGCAGATGTCGCCGATCCTCGTCGCGGTGGACGGCGCCGGCCGGCTCGTGATCAGCAGCCGGGAGACGGCGGTCAAGACCAAGAACCTCCGCCGGGACCCGCGGGCCTGGCTGTGCGCGGTCTCGGCAGGCTGGTTCGGCGAGTGGTACCAGGTCAGCGGCGACGTCGAGATCATCTCGCTGCCCGAGGCGATGGACCTTCTGGTCGAGTACTACCGCACGCTGTCCGGAGAGCACCCGGACTGGGAGGACTACCGCGCGGCGATGCGCCGGGATCAGCGCTGCGTGATCCGGATCACGCCCACCCGCGCGGGTCCGGACGTCAGCGGCTGAGCCGAGTCGGGAGCAGGCCGGCCCGCTCAAGCCACCGGCCACTCCGCGTGCAGGCCGCCCGGCCTCGGGTGGGTCTTGTCGGCCGGGCGGTCGGCCAGGTGGAGGATCCCGGTGCACGCCTCCAGGTGGTGCACCTCGCCCTCGGACGGCGCCCGGGGCGGCTCGAGCAGCCGGGAGACCGCCCTGTTCGACCTGCCGGCGGTGCAGCACAGCGTCGAGGTGACCGGCAGGCCGAAGAGCACGGCGACGTCGCCGGCCGGGAACCGAACCTCTGCCATCCCCCGCCCCTTTGCCCGGACGCCCGGCCACCGGCGGCGGCACCCCGCGGCGGGGGCCGGGCGAGCGTCACGCTAGCGGAGCCTGATCCCTCCTTCAGCCCACGGCGCGCCCGTCCGATGGGGACAACGTGAGCAGCAGCTGGACGCGCCGGGTAACCACCGGTTGGTCCGATCAGGTCCACTGTGCCGCCGCCGGGCGCGAGGTCCCGGCATGAGCGGCCCGGTGGCGGCGACCTGGACCACCCAGCAGCTGGTCGCCTTCCTTGCCGAGGTCTCGGCCTGCCGGGACGCCGAGTCCGCCGCTCGCGCCGCGGCCGAGGCCGCGGCCATGGCCACGGAGTCCGAGGTCGGCGCCGTCGTGATCGACGGCCGGGTGGTGGCTAGCGTCGGGTACCCGCCAGACGACCTCCCGTTCGACGAGCTCGTCCGGGCTGCCGGCGGCGCGCCGGAGCCCCTGCCGTCGCGGGACGGCGACCTCACCCACATCAGCGTGGCCACGATCGGCCGGATCGAGTGGGGCCGGCTGGTCACCGCGCGACGGGCCGGCGAGTACGAGTCCGCCGAGCGCGGCCTGCTGCGTGCGATGGCCACGGTTCTCGGGCTCACCCTCGACCTGCTCCGCACGCTGGAGGCCGAGCGCCGCTCCCGGGCGGGCCAGGAGGCCAAGACCCGTCAGGTCTCCCAGCTTCTCGCCCACGCCAGAATGCAGCGCCAGCAGACCCTGGAGCGGATCTCCGCCATCCAGCGCGCGATCTCCTCGCGGCGCGAGCTCACCGAGGTGCTCGACGCGATCACCGAGGCGGCCTGCGAGCTGCTGGAGTCCGACATGGCCGAGCTGCGGCTGACCTCGGGCCCGAACGGTGACCTGATCTTCTCCGCCCGCGGGATCGACCCGGAGCTGGCGGCCGAGGCCCAGGACCCGGCGACCGATGCGTCGCTGATCGCCGACGCCACCCGGAGCGCGACCGCGGTGATCGAGAACGACCTTCCGCGGCGGCGTCCGCAGAACCGGCTGGGCCGGGACGGCGCCCAGGCGGCGATGGCGGTTCCGGTGCGGCTGGCCGGCGAGGTGGTGGGCGGCCTGGTCGTCGCCACCCGCAGCCCGCGGCGCACCTACGGCCCGCCGGACGAGGCGCTGGCCAGCACGCTGGCCGAGCACGCGGCCCTCGCCCTGCAGGACGCCAGCACCGTGGCCGAGTTGCAGCAGACGCTGGCCCACGCGGTGCACCAGGCACAGCACGACTCGCTCACCGGGCTGTCCAACCGCGGCACGTTCCTGTCCGACCTCGATCGCCAGCTGGCGGTGCGGGAGGCGCCGGCGATCGCGGTGATGTTCGTCGACCTGGATCACTTCAAGGCGGTGAACGACACCCGCGGTCACGCCGCCGGGGACCGCCTGCTGCAGCTCACCGGTCGCCGGCTGATCTCGTCCCTGCGACCCGGTGACCACGTGGCACGGATGGGCGGTGACGAGTTCGCGATCATGCTGCGCGGGATCACCGAGGAGCAGCGCGGGCTCGTGGCCGCGCTGCGGGTCTTCGACGCGCTCACCCAGCGAGCGGACCTGTTCGGCGAGGAGATCAACGTCGGGGCCAGCGTGGGCCTTGCGGTGGCGCGCCAGGGCGACACCTCGGCGGCCCTGCTCGCCCGTGCCGACCTGGCGCTGTACGAGGCCAAGCGACGGGGCCGGGGCCAGGTCTGCCTGTACCACCCTGGGCTGGAGGAGGAGCTCGCCCACCGCCCGGAGGGTCTGGGGTCCCAGATCCGGGACGCGCTGGAAGCCGGCCAGATCGCCGTGCGCTACCAGCCGGTGTTCCGGCTGGGGAGCCCGAGCCCGATCGGTCTCGAGGCGCTGGCGCATTGGGATCACCCCGACCTCGGCCCGATCCCACCCGAGGAGTTCCTCAGGATCGCCGAGGAGGCCGGGGTCACGGTCCCGATCGGGCACCGCGTGCTGAGCTCCGCCTGCACGGCGCTGTCCAAGCTGCGCACCACGACCGGGCTGCCGCTGACCCTCTGCGTCAACCTCTCCCCGCAGCAGATCCGGGACGAGGACCTGCCCGGGCTCATCGCAACCCAGCTGGTCGAGCACGACCTCGAGGCCGCCGACCTCGTCCTGGAGGTCACGGAGTCCGTGCTGAAGAACCAGGTCGAGCGGGCCCTGGCCCGGCTGCTCGAGACCGGTGTGCGATTCGCCCTGGACGGCTTCGGCACGGGCGACTCCTCGCTGAGCACCCTGCGCCGGCTTCCGATGGACTGGCTGAAGATCGACAAGAGCCTGGTCGCCCGACTCCACGAGCAGGCGCGCCCGGAACGCGCCCTCTGCCGGGGCAGCGTGGACGAGGCGGGGCTGGTCCAGGCGGTGATCGGGATGGGCACTGGGCTGGGCCTGCGCGTGGTCGCCCAGGGGGTGGAGACGCAGTCGCAGCTGGACCATCTGCGGGGGATGGGATGCGAGTACGCGCAGGGCGCGTTGCTGGCCCCGCCGATGGGCGAGGGCGAGCTGGTCACCTGGCTGTCTACCTGCGCGGACGCCCGCGAAGCGTGACCGAGCGGGGCAGGCGCCGGAGCCGCTCGATGTGGGTAGCTTTACGTTATCGTGACCTTTGCTGACCTGCGGTTCTTCTCGATGTCGATCACTGTCAGTCATGGGTGATTGCGCCGCTGAACGCGATGTGGCACAGTCACTCACGCACCGGCGCGGAATGCGCCGGTGCACCAGTTTTCGGGCCCTCCCACACCGTCGCAGGCGTGCCCGCCGCGGGTGTGGATTCCTTGGGCCGCAAGGGATCCCTCGCCAGCCGCGGGGAACCCCGCCGGGTGGCGCTCACCGCCCCACGGCATAGCCCTGAGCCCCCCGCGGATTCGCCGCCGCGCGCAGCCACCCGCCCCGTTCACGGGCGACCGCGGAGAGTCGCCCGAGGCTCCATCCGTCACAGATCACGAGGTCGTGGCCACGCCGGGTGAGGTCACGCTGGACCTGCCGCGGCCAACGTTCCTCGATCACGACCCGACCGGGGTGGGCGCGCCGCGGGTCGAACGAGGACGGCGTGTGCTCGGTGTGCACCATCGGCGCGTCGATCGCCTCCTGCAGCCGCAGCGGCTCGCCCGCCGGGGCGTGCGCCACCCGCAGCACCATCACCAGGCTCCACTGGTCCTGCTGGTCGCCGCCGGGGGTGCCCAGCGCCACCCAGGGGACCCCGTCGCGGCGCAGCAGCGTGGGTGACAGCGTCGTCCTCGGCCGCGTCCCGGGCCGCAGCGAGGACGGCAGCCCCGGCTGCAGCCGGAACATCTGCCCCCGGGTGCCCAGCGGGAAGCCCAGCGCGGGGATCACCGGGGAGGACTGCAGCCAGCCGCCGCTGGGCGTGGCAGAGATCATCAGGCCGGCCCGGTCGACCACGTCGAGGTGGCAGGTGTCGCCCGGGACGGCCGCGGGGCCTGCCGCAACCGGAGGGTCGTCCGCCAGGGTCGGCTCCCCGGTGCCGGCCAGCGGGCCGCCGTCCACCGGGTCCTGCGGCCCGTCGCCCGACCGGTCGGCCGGGTTACCGTCGGCGTCGAAGTCGGTCAGCCGCGGCAGCCGCGCGGGGAGGCCGCCGGGGCTGCCGGGACGGAGCCGGTGGTCGGCCCGGTCGGGGTCCACCTCCCGGCGGCGGGCCGCCGTGTAGTCCGCGGAGAGCAACTGGTCCATCGGCACCGCGACCGCCTGCGGGTCGCCGTACCAGGCCTCCCGGTCGGCGTAGGCGAGCTTCTGGCACTCCAGCGCGGTGTGCACCCAACCGGGGTCGTCGGTGGACAGCTCGGCCAGGTCGAAGCCGTCCAGCAGCGCCAGCTGCTGCAGGAGGACCGGTCCCTGGCTCCAGGGACCGGGCTTGCAGACCTCGACGTCCCGGTAGGTCAGGGTGAGCGGATCCTCGACGCCGGGCCACCAGCCCGCGAGGTCCTCCCCGCGCAGCAGGCCGCCGTGGCGCCGGCCGGAGCTGTCCAGCCAGCTGGTGGAGGCGCAGAAGTCGTCGATCGCCGCGGCGACGAAGCCGCGGTACCAGGCGCCGTGCGCGGCCTCGATCTGCGCCTCGCGGTCGGGTCCCGCCGCCTCCGCCTCGGCGAGCAGCCGCTGGTACGTCGCGGCCAGGCCGGCCAGCCGCAGCCGCGACCACGGCGCGGGCACGGAGGTGCCGTCCAGGTAGGTGGCGGCCGAGGTGGTCCACTCCGCGACGAAGTGGTCCCGCATCGCCGACAGCCCCCTGGCCACCCGCGGCAGGACGGGAGCCCCGGCCGCGGCGTACTCGATCGCCGGTTCCAGCACGTCGCGCAACCGCCAGGTGCCCCAGGTGCGAAGCAGCAGAAGCCATGCCCCGAACGCGCCCGGCACGGTGGCGGCCAGCAGGCCGGTGCCGGGGACGGCGTCCAGGCCGAGGCTCGCGAAGACCTCCAGGGTGGCGCCGGCGGGCGCGGTGCCCTGCCCGCAGACCACCTGCACGGCGCCGTCCGGCTCGCCGACGAGGATCGGCACCTCCCCGCCCGGACCGTTCAGGTGCGGCTCGACCACCTGGAGCACGAAGCCCGCGGCGACGGCGGCGTCCGCGGCGTTGCCGCCGCGTTCCAGCACGGACATCCCGACCGCCGATGCCAGCCAGTGGGTGCTGGCCACCATCCCGAAGGATCCCGCCAGCTCCGGCCTGGTGGTCGGCAAGCCGTTCACGGGGGCTCAGGCGACGTCGATCAGGCCGCGGACGGACCCGCCGAGGTAGACCTCCCAGGCGGGGTCGCGGATGTCGGCGCCGCGCAGCACCCAGGCAGGACCCCGGGGAACGTACGCGCGCACCCGCAGGTGCCAGCCCTTCTCCTCCGGCGTGCGGTCGCCCTTGGCGTTGTTGCAGCGCACGCAGCAGGCGACCAGGTTCTCCCAGACGTCCGTGCCGCCCCGGCTGCGCGGCAGCACGTGGTCGACGGTGGTCGCATGGCCGCCGCAGTAGGCGCAGTGGTGCTTGTCCCGGCGCAGGACGCCGCGCCGGCTGACCGGGACCGCCCGGCCGTGCGGCACCCGGACGTACCGGCCCAGCAGGATCACCGTCGGGCGGGGCAGGGTGATCGAGCCCGCGACGACCGGGATCGGCCCGTCCTCGACGATCGTGGCCTTGCCGGCCAGGACCAGCACGAGCGCGCGGCGGAAGGAGACCACGGCCAGGGGCTCGTAGCCGGCGTTCAGCACCAGCGTGCGCACGCCGCCACCCCCTGCCGCGGCACCGGCCGGGCGAGGCCCAGCGGACGGTCCGGGACCGCTCCCGGGACGACGAAAGGCGCCGCTCCGGAAGAAACGACGCCTTCGAGCACGGCCCGGTGCGCTTCCACCGGACCGCCCGCACACGCGAGCGCGGCGGCGACGCTACGGCTGGCGTCGGGCACAGCGACCTCCGGGCGGGAGAGTTCCTGGAGGCAGGGTAAGGCACTCGGCGGGCACCGGGGCAGTTCTCCGGGCCACTCGAAATCCGGCGGCCTCTCAGCGCCGTCCCCGGACAGCACCGACCCCCGGGTGCGGCGGCACCTCGGGGGTCGGTCGCGTCAGCTCGTCCGGGAGGGGCGGGCGAGCCCGGCTGGGGGGGTCAGCCGGTGACGCGGGTGAACACGACGTTGCTGGACCAGATCGCCCGGTGCTGGTACACCTCGCCGCTGCGGCCGGAGTCGTACACGCCGCCGCTGCCGTCGGAGATCCCGGTGTGGTAAGCGCGACCGCCGGAGAGGAAGAACACGAGGTCCCCGGCCCGGGCCTGCGAGCGCGGGATTCGGGTCGTCGCGAGCATCTGCTCGTTCGACGTCCGCGGGAGGGAGATCCCGAGCAGGCCGAAGATGTACACGTTCGCCCCGGAGCAGTCCCAGCCGGCCGGCGAACTGCCGCCGAACACGTACGGAACGCCGAGGTAGCGCTGCGCGAGGGCGATGACCGAAGAGCCGTTCGCGCTGCCGAACGAGGCAATCGTGAAGGTGCCCCTGCTGCCGCCGCCGAGCGCGCTGGGTCGCGCGGCCGGCTTGGGCACCGCGGCGAACGCCGGGTGCTCGAAGCTGACCTTGGCGGCGGCAGGCGCGCTGACCGGCGCGCCGCCGGTCAGCGCCGCGGGGAGGGCAAGCAGCGCGCTGGGCGCCGCGACTGCCGGGGAAACCGGACCGGCGATCGCGGGGGTGACCTTCGCAGCGGCTTCCGAATGCGCACCGCTGACTGCCTCGGCCGGCAGTCCCATCGTGGCCACGAGTCCCGAGGACATCGCGATCACGACTCCACCTCGGCCGAGCGAGCCGACCTGATCACCGACGGCGACCGAAAGGGCGGACAGCGGAGTGCTCGGTCGTAGGGCGGCGCGGTGGCGCCCCGTGGCACCAGTGGTCACGGTCTACCTCTCCGGCGCCTACGAGGTGAGCTGTCGGGTTCGGGTGGGAGAGCACCCGGCCGCACGCCGCCCTGGCGATCGTGCGACTTCACCCCAAGGAGTGTTCAGTGCTGGGCAACAGCCCGGCACCGGCCACCCCGAAGTGGGTCCCCCGCCTCTGCCATACGGATCGTTACGGCCCGGGGGAGGTGGCAGAGTTCGGCGTCCGCCCCAGGGGCTTCTCGGAGGGGTGAGAAGCGGGAGTGAACGTACTAGAAACTGGCGGCGATGTCACATCTAGGTCACGGGGACCCGCCGGGCGAAGTTCCTGTGTTATGCCTCACAACCGGCTCACAGGGAGGCGCGCTCAGGAGGCTGCGGGGGCGGCCACCGGCGCCACGACGAACACGTGCGAGGCCACCTCGGGGCTCAGCTCCAGCACGACCTCATCCGCCTGGAGCTCGACACCTGCGGTGCTGCGGCCGGCCCACACCGCCTGACCGGGCCGGATGCCCGCGGCGGCGAGCCGGCCCATCACCTCGACGTCGGTCTGCAGCGGCTCCCCCAGGCGCCGGATCATCACCTGGCGGCGGTGTCCGAATCCGGCCACGGCGTCGGTCAGGCTGATCACGCCGATCCGGAAGTCCGCGGCGTCGCCGGCGGGGCCGCCCAGCTCCTCCAGGCCGGGGATGGGGTTGCCGTAGGGCGACTCGAACGGCTCGGTGCCGTCACCGGCGAGCAGGTCCAGCAGCTTGCGCTCCACCCGGTCGCTCATCACGTGCTCCCAGCGGCAGGCCTCGTCGTGCACGTACTCCCACTCCAGCCCGATCACGTCGAGCAGCAGGCGCTCCGCGAGCCGGTGCTTGCGCATCACCCGGGTGGCCTTGCGACGGCCCTCCTCGGTCAGCTCCAGGTGGCGGTCGCCGGAGACCCGCAGCAGGCCGTCCCGCTCCATCCGGGACACGGTCTGGGACACCGTGGGTCCCGAGTGGCTCAGCCGCTCGGCGATCCTGGCCCGGAGCGGGACGATGCCCTCCTCCTCCAGCTCGAAGATCGTGCGGAGGTACATCTCCGTGGTGTCGATCAGGTCGCTCACCTCGGTGAGCCTCCTCCCGGCGGGGGTGCCTCCCGGGCCGCCTGTCCCATTCTCCGCGCGGTCGGCCCAAGCTCCAACCATCGGCTCCGGCTACCGGACTACCGGACCCCGTCGTACCGGACCCGGCGTAAAGGACGTTGCCGGGGCCGCCGGAGGCGTCGTAGCGTCTGGCGTACACGGGAAAGGAGGTGGTCCGGAGTTGGATAGTCATCGGACGCGTGAGGTGGCTGTCAGCTAGTCGCCGTCAAACCGGACGGACTGCCTCATTCCTTCGGCGTCCCGCCGCTGAGCGGCGATCGGCGAATTCCAGGCAGTCACCGCAGCCCGCGGGAGCCGCGCCTCGTCCAGCGCGGCGCGCCTGACCAGGCGTCCCGCGGGCTGTTGCCTGCCCAGACACCGATCCCTCCCTCCCCGGGTTCACCGCTGATCATGGCTGAAACGGTCGTTTTGCGGGCGAAAACCACCCTCCTTCCCATGATCAGCGGATGGGGCCCGGGTCAGGGCTCGGGGTGCCGGGAGTCGTAGCGGGCGAAACCGGGTTGCAGGCGCGCGAGCAGGCAGACCACGGCCACGCAGGCCAGGCCCCCGGCGATGGCGGCGGCACCGAGGCCGATCAGTTCACCGGCCGTGCCGGCGACCAGGTCGCCCAGCCGCGGACCTCCGGCCACGACCACGATGAACACTCCCTGCAGGCGCCCGCGCATCTCGTCCGGCGAGGCCGCCTGCAGGATCGTGGTGCGGAACACCGCGCTCACCGCGTCGGCGGCGCCGGCGATCACCAGCGCCAGGGCGGCGGGCCACAGCCAGGGCGAGACGCCCTGCGGCGGAGCACCGCCGGCCGCCTCGGCGGCGCCCACGCTGCCGCCGAACCCCACCACCGCCAGCCCCCAGCCGATCACGCAGAGGATCACCACCCGGCCCTGCCGGTGCAGCCCGCCCAGGGGCCCGGACACGGTCCCGGCGATCACCGAGCCGACCGCGACCGCGGACAGCAGCGCGCCCGCCGTCGTCGGCCCGCCGCCGAGGACGGTCGCGCCGATCGCCGGGAACAGCGCCCGCGGCTGGGCCAGGATCATCGCCGCCAGGTCGACCAGGAACGTCATCCGCACGTTCGGCCGGGTACCGAGGTAGCGCAGGCCCTGAAGGACCGAGCGCAGCCCCGCCCGGCGCACCTCGCCCTGCGGCGGCAGCGAGGGCAGCCGCCAGACGGCGTAGAGCGCGGCGAGGTAGGTCAGCGCGTCCACGGTGTAGGCG
>JBKPQU010000099.1:0-9788 GCA_046734255.1 Actinomycetota bacterium | reverse complement strand
GACCAGCGCCGATGCCGTGATCGTGGCGGACGGCGCCGGCAGCGGGCTGCGCGGCGGCCTGTTCCCCGGCCACCCCGGGCTGCGGCAGGCCGGGCGGCTGGACCTGCGCGGCATGCTGCCCGCCCCCGCCGGCCTGGACGTCACCGCCCTCCTGGCCGGCATCCTGCTCGACCGCCGCAGCGGGTCGATGTTCGGCCTGTTCCCGGTCGGCGAGAGCGACCTGTACTGGTTCACGGACTCCGCGCTGGACGGAACGCCGCCCGGGGCGGACGAGGCGCGCCGGCACCTGCTGTCGCTGACCGCCGACTGGCACCCGGCGGTCCCGGCGCTGATCGAGGCCACCCCGCCCGCCGACATCTACGTCGACGCGATCGCGTGTCTTGCCGAACCGCTGCCCTCGTACGCGATCGGCAGGGTGGCTCTCCTCGGCGACGCCGCGCACGCCATGACCCCCGACCTCGGCCAGGGCGCCAGCCAGGCCTTCGAGGACGCGGCCGCGGTGACCCAGCACCTCGCCGACGCCGGGCCCGCTGAGGTCGCCGAGCGACTCGCCCGCTACGACGCGGAGCGCCGCCCCCGCGCCAACCGCATGATGCTGGCGGCGTCCCGGCAGTCGCGGCTCACGTCGCGGACCGGCGCCACCGCCTGGCTGCGGGACGCCCTCCTGCGCGCGGTACCGGGCAGGCTCGCCACCCGGAGGCTCGCCGCCATGTGGCGCGCCTAGCAAAGACCCGACCGGCCCAGTGCCGAGTGCGACGTTCGCGGGCTTATCAGCCCTCCCAACCACGTCTCGAGCGTCCGCCTGGCGGACCTCGCCGGTTGAATGGGGGTGCATTCACCCCGACAGACCGTCATTCACCCCCGTACGACCGGCGAGGTCTCCTCTCCGCTGGCGCGAGGGCGCTCAGTCCCAGCGGAACCAGCGCGCGGAGGCGAGCGAAGCGGCGATCGTCCAGGCCATCAGAACGAAGAACGCACTGGTGTTGAACTCGCCGTGCTCGAACGCCGAGCGGACGGCCTCACCCAGGGCCCCCGGGGGCAGCAGCGGCGTGATGATGTGCAGGATGCCGAGCTGCGGGATCGGGACGACGATGCCGCCCAGCGCGAGCATCAGCACCCAGATCAGGTTCGCCGCGGCCAGGACCGCCTCGGCCCGCAGCGTGCCGGCCAGCAGCAGGCCCAGCGAGACGAAGCACGCCGTGCCCAGCAGCAGGGCGCAGGTCGCCGGCAGCAGGGCGTCGGGGCTGGGGTCCCAGCCGAGCAGCAGGCCGGTGGTGACGATCACGACGCCCTGGACCAGCTCGACCGCGATCACGGCGAGCACGCGGCCCGTGAGCAGCCCGCCGCGCCCGAGCGGGGTGGTGCCGAGCAGCCGCAGGACGCCGTTGCGCCGGTCGAAGCCGGTGGCGATCGCCTGGCCCGTGAAGGCGGTGGACATCACCGCGAGGGCCAGCACCCCCGGGGTCGCGACGTCCACCCGGGGGATGCCCGAGGGCAGGTAGAACAGCCCGGTGCGCACCAGCCCGATCAGGATCAGCACCGGCAGCAGGATCGTCAGCAGCAGCTGCTCGCCGTTGCGCAGCATCACCGAGGCGTCGAAGGCCGCCTGCGAGAGGACCCGGGTGAAGACGGGCGCCGCGCCGGGCTCGGGTGCCAGCGCCCCGGCCTCCAGCATCTGGTAGTCGGTCATCTCGCCCTCATCTGAGCCTCCGGCCGGTGAGGTCGAGGAAGACGTCCTCGAGGGTGCGTCGCCCCAGCGACAGGTTCTCCGGCATGACGTCGATCGAGGCGCACCAGGCGGTGACCGAGGCCACCACGACGGGATCGAGCTGGGCGCCGTTGACGGCCCGGACGATGTAGTTCCCGGGACCGGCCTCGCTGACCTCCATCCCCGTGGGCAGCGCCGCGACCAGCGCGGACAGGGACAGGCCGGGCGGACCGGTGAAGCGCAGCTGGTCCGCCGCACCCGAGGTGAGCTGCATCGGCGACCCCGAGGCCACGACGGTCCCGGCGTCGATGATCACGACCTGGTCCGCCAGCCGCTCGGCCTCGTCCATCAGGTGGGTGGTGAGCAGGACGGCGACGCCGTCGTCGCGCATCCGCAGGATCAGCGACCAGACCATCAGCCGGGCCTGCGGGTCCAGGCCGGAGGTCGGCTCGTCGAGGAAGATCACCTCGGGCCGGCCGATCAGGGCCGCGGCCAGCGCCAGCCGCTGGCGCTCGCCGCCGGACAGCCGGCGGACGGTCGTCCTGGCCTTGCCGTCCAGCCCGATGATCTCCAGCAGGAAGTCGGGATCCAGCGGGTCGGCGTACATCGAGGCCAGGTGCCGCAGCACCTGCCAGGTCCGGCCTGCCGTGGGCAGCCCGCCGTCCTGCAGCATCACCCCGACCCGCGGACGCAGCTCCGCCGACTCCCGCTTGGGGTCCAGCCCGAGCACCCGGATCTGGCCCCCGTCGGCGGACCGCAGCCCCTCGCAGCACTCGATCGTCGTGGTCTTGCCGGCGCCGTTCGGTCCGAGGACCGCGGTGATCCGGCCACGGGCCGCGGTGAACGACAGTCCGTTCACCGCACGGTGGTGTCCGTACCGTTTGACCAGGCCATCGACCACGACCGCGGTGTCCCGGCCGGGCGGCTGGAGGCGTGGCACGGTGGGTAGCCTACGGACGTCCGCCGATTTGTGGAGGGGTGGCGTCCTCCGTCCGGGCTATCCACAGGCCCCACCCGGTGCCTGGACTTGAGACCTTCGGCGAATAACGACACAATGGTGTTGTGAAATTCGACCAGCCCGTCACCCGCGATCGGGTGTGCCGCGAGGTCCTCGAGCGGGGCCCGGTGAGCGCCGCCGAGCTCGCCGACGTGCTCGGGCTGACCCCGGCGGGCGTCCGGCGGCATCTCGACCTGCTGCTCGCCGACGGGTTGATCGCCGTGCACGAGCCCGCCGCGGGGACTCGCCGCTCGCGCGGGCGCCCGGCCCGCAGGTTCGTCCTGACCGACGCCGGGCACGCGGCGATGGCCAGCGGCTACGACGACCTGGCCACCTCCGCCCTGCAGTTCCTGGCCGAGGTCGCCGGGCCGCAGGCCGTGCGCCGGTTCGCCGACCAGCACGTGCACGACCTCGAGGCCCGGTACCGGCCCGCGGTCCAGGCCGCCGGCTCCGACCAGCGGGACCGCATCGCGGCGCTCGCCCAGGCGCTGTCCGTGGACGGGTACGCCGCGAGCGTGCGCCCGCTGCAGGCCGGCGGGGGCACCCAGCTCTGCCAGGGACACTGCCCGGTGCAGCATGTCGCCGCGCGGTTCCCGCAGCTGTGCGAGGCCGAGACCGAGGCGTTCTCGCGGCTGCTCGGCGTGCACGTCCAGCGGCTGGCGACGCTCGCGCACGGCGAGCACGTCTGCACCACCCACATTCCGTCCACCCAGATTCCGGCCACCCAGATTCCGGCACAGTCGCCGGTCCCGAGTAGCTTGACCACCGTAATCACCCAGGAGAGGACGTCTCGATGACGACCACCGCGCACCCGGAGCTCGAAGGCCTGGGCCGGTACCAGTTCGGCTGGTCCGACTCGGACGTCGCCGGTGCATCGGCCCGGCGCGGGCTGTCCGAAGAGGTCGTGCGCGACATCTCGGCGAAGAAGGGCGAGCCCGAGTGGATGCTCAAGACCCGCCTTCGGGGCCTGCGGCTGTTCGGCAAGAAGCCCATGCCGACCTGGGGTTCGGACCTTTCGGGGATCAACTTCGACTCGATCAAGTACTTCGTCCGGTCGACCGAGAAGCAGGCGGCCTCCTGGGACGAGCTGCCCGACGACATCCGCAACACCTACGACCGGCTGGGCATCCCCGAGGCGGAGAAGCAGCGGCTGATCGCCGGGGTCGCGGCGCAGTACGAGTCGGAGGTCGTCTACCACCAGATCCGCGAGGACCTGGAGGCCCAGGGCGTGATCTTCCTGGACACCGACACCGGGCTGCGCGAGCACGAGGACCTCTTCAAGGAGTACTTCGGCTCGGTGATCCCGCCCGGGGACAACAAGTTCGCCGCGCTCAACACGGCGGTCTGGTCCGGCGGGTCGTTCATCTACGTGCCGAAGGGCGTGCAGGTGGAGATCCCGCTGCAGGCCTACTTCCGGATCAACACCGAGAACATGGGCCAGTTCGAGCGGACGCTGATCATCGCCGACGAGGGTTCCTACGTGCACTATGTCGAGGGCTGCACGGCGCCGATCTACTCCTCGGACTCCCTGCACTCCGCGGTCGTCGAGATCATCGTGAAGAAGGACGCCCGCGTCCGGTACACGACGATCCAGAACTGGTCGAACAACGTGTACAACCTCGTGACCAAGCGGGCCGTCGCGCACGAGGGCGCCACGATGGAGTGGATCGACGGGAACATCGGCTCCAAGGTGACGATGAAGTACCCGTCGGTGTACCTGATCGGCGAGCACGCCAAGGGAGAGACGCTGTCGATCGCCTTCGCCGGTGAGAACCAGCACCAGGACGCCGGGGCGAAGATGGTCCACGCCGCGCCGCACACCATGTCCACGATCGTGTCGAAGTCCGTGGCCCGCGGCGGCGGCCGGACCTCCTACCGCGGGCTGGTGCAGGTGCTCGAGGGCTCCCACCACTCGAAGTCCACCGTGCGCTGCGACGCGCTGCTGGTCGACACGATCAGCCGCTCCGACACCTACCCCTACGTCGACGTCCGCGAGGACGACGTGGCGATGGGCCACGAGGCGACGGTCTCCAAGGTGAACGAGAACCAGCTGTTCTACCTCATGTCGCGCGGCCTCTCCGAGGAGGAGGCCATGGCGATGATCGTTCGTGGCTTCATCGAGCCGATCGCCCGCGAGCTGCCGATGGAGTACGCGCTGGAGCTCAACCGGCTGATCGAGCTGCAGATGGAAGGGGCAGTCGGCTGATGGCCACGACCACCACGGGCACCGCCGCCGGCGATGCCCCTGGACACGGCGGCCCGCGACTGGTCGGTGACCACTCGCACGGCGCCGGGGCGCCGCAGCGGTCCCGCGCCGAGCGCGTGCGCAGCTTCGACGTCGCCGACTTCCCGATCCCCGGCGGCCGCGAGGAGGACTGGCGGTTCACCCCGATGGACCGCCTGCACGAACTGCACGACGGCGCGCAGCCGTCCGCCCCGCACCCCGAGGTGGACATCGACGCGGACCCCGGGCTCCGGGTCGAGACGGTCGGCCGGGACGACGACCGGCTGGGCCGGGTCGGCGTCCCCGAGGACCGCGTGGCGGCCGCCGCCTGGTCGGGGTTCAGCCGGGCGCTCGTGGCGACCGTGCCCGCCGGGGCGGTCCTGGAACGGCCGAGCACCATCAGCGTGCGGGGTCGCGGCGGGACGACGTTCGCGCACGTCACGGTTATCGCCGAGCCCGGGTCGTCGGCGACCGTCGTGCTCGACCACACCGGCTCCGGGACCGTTGCGGCCAACGTCGAGCTGGACGTCGCCGACGGCGCGCAGTTGCACCTGGTCTCCATCCAGGACTGGGACGACGACGCCGTGCACCTGTCGGCGCAGCGCGCCCGGCTCGGCCGGGACGCCCGGCTCAAGCACGTCGTGGTCAGCCTGGGCGGCGACGTCGTCCGGGTGACGCCGTCGGCGGCGTTCACCGCGCCCGGCGGCGACGTGGAGATGCTCGGCATGTACTTCGCCGACGCAGGCCAGCACCTCGAGCACCGGCTGTTCATCGACCACGCCGTGCCCCGCTGCCGCAGCAACGTCGCCTACAAGGGCGCGCTGCAGGGCGAGAACGCACACACGGTCTGGGTCGGCGACGTGCTGATCCGCTCCGCCGCCGAGGGCACCGACACCTACGAGCTCAACCGCAACCTCGTGCTCACCGACGGCGCCCGCGCGGACTCGGTGCCCAACCTGGAGATCGAGACCGGCGAGATCATCGGTGCCGGGCACGCCAGCGCCACCGGGCGCTTCGACGACGAGCAGCTGTTCTACCTGCAGTCCCGCGGCATCCCCGAGGGCGAGGCGCGCCGGATGGTGGTCCGCGGGTTCTTCGCCGAGCTCGTGCACCGCATCGGCGTCCCCCTGGTCGAGGAGCGGCTGCTCGCGGCGATCGACGACGAGCTGACCGTGGCGGCCCCATGAGCGCCCAGCGCGCCTGCTCGATCACCGAGCTGCCGGAGGTCGGCGCGGTGCGCGTCGTCCTCGACGGCGTGCCGGTCGCCGTCGTCCGGGACGAGGACGGCGAGGTGCACGCGGTCAGCGACACCTGCAGCCACGCCGAGGTCTCGCTGTCCGAGGGCGAGGTCTACGACAACACGATCGAGTGCTGGCTGCACGGATCGTGCTTCGACCTGCGCACCGGCGAGCCCACGGCGCTGCCCGCCCTCCGGCCGATCCCCGTCTACCCCGTGATCCTCGACGGCGACGACGTGCTCGTCGACGTCACCACCACGATCAGCGCCGGCGACGCCGCCGCGACGAAGGAGCTCTAGTCCGTCATGGCCACCCTCGAGATCCGCGACCTGCACGTCAGCGTCGAGACCGACCAGGGATCCAAGCCGATCCTGCGCGGGGTCGACCTGACCGTCCGGGAGGGGGAGACGCACGCGATCATGGGCCCGAACGGGTCGGGCAAGTCGACGCTCGCGTACTCGATCGCCGGCCACCCGCGCTACACCGTCACCTCCGGGACCGTCACGCTGGACGGCCAGGACGTCCTGTCGATGACCGTCGACGCGCGCGCCCGGGCGGGGCTGTTCCTCGCGATGCAGTACCCGGTCGAGGTGCCCGGCGTGAGCGTCTCGAACTTCCTGCGCACCGCCAAGACCGCGGTCGACGGCGCGGCGCCGAGCCTGCGCAGCTGGAGCAAGGACGTCCGCGCCGCGATGGAGGCGCTGCGGATCGACCCGTCGTTCGCCCAGCGCAACCTCAACGAGGGCTTCTCCGGCGGTGAGAAGAAGCGGCACGAGATCCTGCAGCTGGAGCTGCTCAAGCCGCGCCTCGCGATCCTCGACGAGACCGACTCCGGGCTGGACATCGACGCGCTCAAGGTGGTCTCCGAGGGCGTGAACCGGGTCCGGGCCACCGGCGAGACCGGCGTCCTGCTGATCACCCACTACACCCGGATCCTGCGCTACGTCCGCCCGGACTTCGTGCACGTCTTCGTCGACGGCCGCATCGTCACCGAGGGCGGCCCCGAGCTGGCCGAGGAGCTGGAGGCCAAGGGCTACGACCAGTACGTCACGGGCTCCCCGGCGGGCGCGGGCCGATGAGCCTCTCGGCGGTCGCCCCGCACGAGACGGCCCTGCCGTCCGGTGCGTTGAGCGACGCCGAGGTGGAGGCGCTGCGGGCCGACTTCCCGATCCTGCAGCGCACGGTCGGGGACGCCGGGCGCCCGCTGGTCTACCTCGACTCCGGGGCCAGCTCGCAGCGGCCCCGGCAGGTGCTGGACGCGGAGCGGGAGTTCCTCGAGCACTCCTACGCCGCGGTCCACCGCGGCGCGCACGCGCTCGCCGAGGAGGCCACCGACGCCTACGAGGCCGCCCGCGAGGCGGTCGCCGGCTTCGTCGGGGTGCCCGCGAACGGCCTGTTCTGTACGAGGAACGCGACCGAGGCGATCAATATCGTCGCGGCCGCGCTGTCCGACCCGCTGTCGACCGACCGCGCCGCGGACCTCGGCCTGCGCGCCGGTGACGAGGTCGTGGTGACCGAGATGGAGCACCACGCGAACCTGGTGCCCTGGCAGCGCGCCTGCGCCCGGACCGGCGCGCGGCTGCGCTGGCTGCCGGTCACCGACGGCGGCCGGCTCGACCTCGACCGCCTCGACGACGTGGTCGGCCCCCGCTGCCGGGTGCTGGCGTTCACCGCGGCGTCCAACGTGCTGGGGGCGCTCAACCCGGTCCCGGCGCTGGTCGCGCGCGCCCGGGAGGTCGGTGCGATCACCCTGGTCGACGCCTGCCAGGCGGTGCCGCACCTGCCGGTCGACCTCGGCGCGCTCGGTGTGGACCTCGCGGTGTTCTCCGGGCACAAGATGCTCGGCCCGACCGGGATCGGCTGCCTCGCCGGCCGCCCCGACCTGCTCGACGCGCTGCCCCCGGTGGTCACCGGCGGGTCCATGGTGGAGACCGTGACGATGGAGGCCGCCACGTTCCGGCCGGCGCCGCAGCGGTTCGAGGCGGGCACCCCGCCGGTGTCGCAGGCGGTCGGCCTGCACGCGGCGACGTCGTACCTGTCCCGGGTCGGGATGGCCCGGATCGCCGCGCACGAGCAGGAGCTGGCCCGGCGCATGCTGAACGGCCTGCGGGACATGCCCGGCGTCCGGCTGGTCGGCCCCGCCGAGACCACCGACCGGCTCGCCGTCGTCTCGGTGGTCGTGGACGGCGTGCATGCGCACGACGTCGGGCAGGTGCTCGACGACGCGGGCATCGCCGTCCGGGTCGGCCACCACTGCGCCCAGCCGGTGCACCGCCGGTTCGGGACGGCCGCCACCACCCGCGCGAGCGCCTACCTGTACACCACGACGGCGGAGGTCGACGCGTTCCTCGACGCGCTCGCCGGCGTCCGGTCGTTCTTCGGGGTGGACCGCTGATGTCGCTCCAGGACCTCTACCAGCAGCTGATCCTCGACCATGCCCGGGAACGGCACGGCCAGGGGCTGCGGGATACCCCGGACGGCGCCGCCGGGGGCACGGTGGTCGCCGAGAACCAGCAGGTGAACCCGCTGTGCGGCGACGAGGTCACCGTGCGCCTGGTCCTGGCGCCGGCGGGAGCGGGCTCGACGGTGATCCGGGACCTGTCCTGGACCGGCGAGGGCTGCTCGATCAGCCAGGCGGCGACGTCGGTGCTGCACGACCTTGTCGTCGGACAGCCGGTCGAGGAGGCCCTGGCCCTTCTCGACGCCTATCGGCAGATGATCCGCTCGCGCGGCCAGGCGGAGCCGGACGAGGAGCTGCTCGGCGATGCCGTCGCGTTCGCCGGCGTCGGCCGTCACGCCAATCGGGTCAAATGCGCGATGCTGGGATGGATGGCGTTCGAGGCGGCGTTGAGCCAGGCGTATGCGTCGTCGGACAGTGCCCCAGGACAGGACCCTGCTGAGCGGGCGGACACGCAGGAGGTAGCGGGATGAGCGATGTCGAGGCCGCCCTGCCCACGGTGGCGGAGGTGGAGGAGGCCCTCCGGGACGTCGTCGACCCGGAGCTCGGGATCAACGTCGTCGACCTGGGCCTGGTCTACGGCGTGACGATCGACGCGAACTCGCACGCGGCGATCGACATGACGCTGACCTCGGCCGCGTGCCCGCTCACCGACGTGATCGAGGATCAGGCGAGCCAGGCGCTCGAGGGCCTGGTCGCCGGGTTCAACATCAACTGGGTGTGGATGCCGCCGTGGGGGCCGGACAAGATCACCGAGGAGGGCCGGGAGCAGCTGCGCGCGCTCGGCTTCAACGTCTGAGCCCGCCCGGCGAGGCGGCCCGCAGGCTGAGCCTCGACGCGGCGCGCCTGCCGCGCTGGGCCCAGGGTTTCGCGCAGCGGCACGGCGGGATGACCGCCGAGCCCGGCCCGCGGACGCTCACCCTTCGCGCCCCGGACGGCTCCAGCGCGGTGATCGCCGTCCCGTTCCCGCCGCTGACGCCGGTCGCCGGCGCCGATGCCCATGTCGATGCTGCGGACGCGGTCGCCGCGGTGACCGCGCACGCCCTGGCCGACCGCCGGGTGCTCGTGCTGCTGCTGCGCCGGGGCGGGTACGCCTGCGTCCGGGTGGAGGGCGGCCGGGTGAGCGAGTCGAAGGTGGGGCGCCGGCACGTACAGGGCCGGAC
>JBKPQU010000098.1:0-22502 GCA_046734255.1 Actinomycetota bacterium | reverse complement strand
CAGCCTCCCTCTAAACCCCGGGCTGAGCCCGTTGCGCTCGGGTGCGACCGAAAGATCCCTGTGACGTGACCGGGCACGCCCGGACAATGTCGCCGGGTCGATCACGGGACTGCCAGACTGCATGGCTGTGACGGACGTGATCGTTTCTGCGCCCCACGGTTGGGGAGGCCGTTTCGGCCTTGGCCACAAGTTGATGCTGGCCATGGGTGGGCTGATCGGCCTGATGACGCTCATCGTGCTGCTCGCCGTGGTCCTCATCACGCGGCTCGCTGCGGTGGAGACGCGAGTCAACCAGAAGGACGTCGCGTTCACGAGTGCGACCAGCGCAGCCGCGCTGAGCGCCAAGGGCGTGGCCAACGACGAGCGCGGGTTTCTGATCAGCGGTGATCAGAGCTACCTGGACGAGGCCTCGACCCGGATCCCCCAGGTGCGGGCTGCCCTCATAACCGCTCAGCACCGGGCCACGGACGACGATCAGCGGCAGGTCGTCCGGACCGCGAGCGTCGGCTTCGACCGCTGGGTGGCCTCGCTGCAGCAGGAGTTCGCAACCTACGCCACTGATCCCGCCGCCGCGATCAACGCCTCGCTGGGTCCTACGCGTGAGTTACGCAAAGACTATGAGGCCAACCTCGCCCATGCTCAGCAACTCGGCCAGACCGCGATCAGCGACGGAGACGCGTCGGTGACCGAGGTAGCATCGCGATCAACGAGAGTCCTACTCGGCTGCCTCGTACTCGTGCTCGTCGTGGGCGTGGGCGTGAGCACATGGATCATCAAACTGATCGCGCTGCCGCTGCATCGATTAGTCACATATCTCTCAGGTTAGAGGTCCCACACCAGGAGACCCTCGAGACCGGTCAAGACGTGCCCGAACCGTACGACGGCCATCACTGCGGCGATCCGGTGATCAGGAACATGCGCGGCAGTCGGACGTTAGCTAGGGAGCTTCGACCTGTCGAGGTGCAAGCCCTGTGCCACCGGACTGGCGGTCTGATTGTCCATGCCTCTCAAAAGGGGCATACTACGCGACTGTTGCGGCGTCTGAACGGCAGGCGTCGGGTGCCGGGGGAAGGCAGGCCGATGTCCGAGCTTCCGAAGGTCGGCCGACGCACGTTCCTCCGGGCGACCACCGCGACGGTCACAGCGACGCTGGTCACGGCTGCGGGTCGTCCCTCGCCCGCAGCGGCCGGCGCCGGCGCCGCCTTCCGCGAGCTCGATGCCAAGATCCGGGCCGGCATGGAGCGGTTCGGCATCCCTGGCGTGGCCGTCGGTGTGCTGTGCCGCGGCACGGAGTTCGTCCGCGGGTACGGCGTGACGGACGTCGACCATCCTGTGCCGGTGGACGGCGACACCGTCTTCCGCATCGCCTCCACGACCAAGACGTTCACCGGAACCGCCGTCATGCGCCTCGTGGAACGCGGAGAACTGGACCTCGACGCGAGGGTGCGCAGGTATCTCCCGGACTTCCGCACCGCGGACCCGTCCGTCGCCGCCCGCGTCACCCTGCGGCAGCTGCTCAACCACACGCCCGGCTGGCTGGGGGACGACTTCGAGGACACCGGGCTGGGCGACGACGCGCTAGCCCGTTATGTCGCGGGGGTCGCCCGGTTGCCGCAGCTGACGCCGCCCGGTGCGGTATTCGCCTACAACAACGCGGCGCTGGGGGTGGCCGGTCGGGTGATCGAGGTGGTCACCGGCACGTCGTACGAGCACGCCGTGCGCGAGCTGGTGATCGATCCGCTGGGGCTGCGGCACAGCCGCTTCTTCGCAGACGACCTCGCCGGCTTCGACGTCGCCTCCGCGCACGACGTGGTCGACGGCGAGCCGGTGCCGCTGCAGCCCCCGTTCTACGTGGTGCCCCGCGGCTTCAACCCCTTCGGGGGCCTCGTGTCCAGCGTCCGGGACCAGTTGCGGTACGCCCGTTTCCACCTCGGTGACGGCAGGGTCCCCGGCGGCAGCGAGCGCCTGCTCACGCGGCGGTCGCTGACGGCGATGCGATCACACCCGGGGCCGGGTGGCACCTTGCTCGTCGAGCTCGACGGCATGGGCGTGACATGGATGCTGCGGCCCAGTGCCGAGGGCGTCCGCATCGTCCAGCACGGCGGCGACCTGCCCGGTTACCACTCCGGATTCCTGATGGTGCCCGGGCGTGGGTTCGCGATCACCATGCTCACCAACTCCGAGGGCGGACCCGCCCTCCTGAGCGAGTTCTTCGCCGACGACTGGGCGCTGCGTCGCTTTGCCGGCGTCAGCAACCTCCCCGCCGTTCCCCGGACGCTGCCCGCTCGCGCGCTGGCC
This sequence comes from Actinomycetota bacterium, assembly GCA_046734255.1. Classification (GTDB taxonomy): domain Bacteria; phylum Actinomycetota; class Actinomycetes; order Actinomycetales; family Kineosporiaceae; genus JBKPQU01. The sequence goes on along the minus strand of JBKPQU010000098.1, from coordinate 20,204 downwards.
CCGTACGAGGGCGGCTATGTGGGTGCGCAGGTCGGTCTCGACGGCGTCCTGGTCGAGTTCGGGTTCGAACTGGTCGCCGACGGCGGACGGCTTGTCATGATGCAGGACGGTGTCACCGGCGTGACCCTGGCCTTCTACCACCGCGACCGTGTGCTGCTCCTCGACGACACCGGCCAACCGCTGGGCTTTCGGGCGGACTTCATCCCGGACGCCGATGGTCGGGTGGCCTGGCTGAGGATGGGCGGACGGCTATACCGCCATGCCGCAGCAGCCGACATGTTCCGGCGCTCGCGGATCCCGATGCCGTCGCTGTCCCCGCCGACGCTCCCGCATCTCCGGTAGCGGAATCTCCGGAAGCGGGGGAAGACTCGGCGGGCTGGTCGGCCAGCCAGCGGCAAACCTTTCCGAACTACGAGCACCGCTGGCTGACACGGCGGGACCGATCCGGAGCCGACCGCCCTTTCGACGGCCCTGCCGATCGCGCCGGGAGTCGCTTGGTGAGCCGGACGGCACGTATCTCCGCGAGCTGTCCGCCGCTCCTAAGGAGCGAGGCGGAACGCAGCCTTGACGGGAATCCGTCCAGCGCTCGTGCCCGAACGAAACGAGGAAGCCGTGACACGCTCAGCGTCCATCCACGCCCAGCACGCATGGACGGAGATCACCGACGAGACGCGAATCGAGAGTTGCGCGTTCTGCACAGCGGGAATCCGTCACGTCAGCCACGTCCCGTCGGGCTGCGTCCGGATCGGACCGGATTACGGAGACTCGGAATAGCCAGGGCCACGGGCCCGCGAGCAGGCACGTCGGCGCCACATCCGGGGAGATCCGTGGTGAGGCCAACGTCTGGGAGTACCTGAGGTCCTACGGCCCGGACGCTGTGGTGGGGATCGTGGTGGGGTCGCACGCGCGATCGACGTCGCCGGTCTTGGCGGGGGCGCGGGTCAAGCTGAAGTCACTTCGTGGATGAGTGCAGCGACGAAGAGGCTTCCGAAGGCGAGCGTGCCACCGGGAAACGGGTGGCCAGCCATCAGGAACACTGCGGCCAGTACGAGCAGTACCCACTCGCCTCGCGGAGCCCCTCGACGCCGCGCGGCCAGGGCAAGAGCGCCGACCGCGACCAGCCATCCGATCGTCCCGAGTATGGCGAGTGCAAACGGTGCTCCGAGACCGGGCCAGTCCTTGACAACATCGAAGACGGCCTCCTGCTGCGGGGCCGGCAGGTCTCGCGCGCTTCGCATAGCGAGCCCGGTGCCGATCCCGGCAACCGCATCGTAGGCGCTGAAAAACACCAGGAAGGTGCCGATCCCAAGCCGCATCGCCCATGCGGACGCGTATCCAAAACTGTCCGCAAGCAGAAGGACCGACAAGGCGACCAACCCGATCAGTGCAAGCTGGATGACATGGAAGACGGCGAACCACGTCGAGGCATCCATCAGGGCCTGGGTGTTCGCCCTCGGTTGGGGATGCAGTACTTCAAGCCCAGCAAGAAGGAGCGGCGGCAACAGCAGCAGCGATCGCCGCACCGCAATCGGTAACCGCCACGTGGGATCCGCACCCAAGGGCGCAGCTCCTCGCGAGTCCTCCCTGGACATCGTCAGGCTCCCTGCATCGAAACCGATGCTGAGCGCTCCCGAGTCCCGGCAGGACACGGTCACTGAGGATGTGCGACACCGTCGACGGGGTGAAGGACTCCGACCATGACTTCTTCCCCGACGGAGAGGACGCCGCCGCTCAGCACGTCGCACCAGACCCCGAAGAGACCACGGTGGTGACGGGCCAGGGTGCGGAAGATCTCGACATCGGCTTCCAACTCGGGCTGGGCGCGGGTCACCATGGTGCAGCGGACGCACGGCTCGAGAGGGATCAGCGCGACGGCTCGGGCCGACAAGGGCTTCCCGACCCATTCGTCTTCCAACCAGCCCTCGCCGTCGGCGTCGATCACCACGTTGGGCCGGAAGCGTCGGGGATCCCAGGTGCCATCGGGATGCAACTCTGCCGCTGTGCGCAAGGACGTAGTGGTGAGCACCAGGACAGGGGCGGTGTCGACGTACCGGCCCGCCGGCATGGTCCACTCGATCGCCTGGCTGTTGTCGTCGGTCGCGTCCGCGAAGTACTCGGCTCGCCCACCTGCGTTGCCTGCGGAGCCCACGAGCGAAACGGGGCTCCCCAGCCACTGCGAGAGAAGTTCGTCGGTGCTCTGTCCCGGCCCGACGGCAGTACGGCCATCGGGAAGAGTGATGATCGGCAGCTCACCGTCATAGTGCGCGGCCGCGCCGAGCAGTTCAGGCCTGCGGCGAGCGGTCAGGATCCGACCTGTCCGCAAGTCGCGGATGCCCCATCGTCGGTCGCCCACCAGCCCGTCGCCCTCGAAGCGTGCCGACTCCAGCCGCTCGCCCTGCAAGGACTTGACGGGATAGCGCCACAACCCGATCAGTTCCATCACTTACCTCTGCGCCCGAACCGTGTCCTACTCATGAAGCTAGGCCTGGGGCCATCCGTGACACGTGCCGGTGCCCGTTTGCACAGGAGCCCTCCCCCCTAGCCACCGCGAGGACGGGTCTCGGCCCGCGCTCGACGCCTTCGTCGCCGGGCTGCCGAAGTAGGCACGTCTCCGGGAGCGGAGAGCGGAGCGGCGAAGCCGGTGATGAGGGCGTGGAACGCGCTGCGCCAGAAGCGCTCGGGGTCGGGCGTGAGCGGGTTGCCGCGGATCTCGGTCCACGCGATGCCTTCGCACATGGCGTTGAACTGCATCGCCGCCTCGGGCAAGCTGCGGCCGCCAAGCAGATCTGCGTCCTGGAGGCGCTCGAACCGCTGGAAGAGGACGGCGAGCGCGTCCAGCGCGGCGGCGCGGAAGCGTGGCCAGACGGCCGGATCGGCGCGGTGGAACGCGACCGAGAACAGCGCCGGGTGCCCGAGTGCGAACTGTCGGAAGACGATTGCCACGTCGACGAGGTCGTTCCCGGGCTGATCGGTCGCCGGCACCTTCTCGATCTCTCGCCTGAGGAGGTCGAACGCGCGCACGCCGAGCGCGCCGAGCAGCCCGTCCTTCGATCCGAACAAGGTGTAGACCGCGCGCGTCGTCGTGCCGGCCTTGCGCGCCACGTCGCGCAGCGAGAGGGAGTCGACGCCGTCTTCCGCAATCGTCTGCTCGGCCGCATCCAGCAGCGCACCAGCAGTGTGCTCGTCGTGCTCCCGAGGGCGTGCCACCTTGACAGGGTATCGCAACACCGTTACGGTAACAGCGTTTCAAAACGGTGATATCGATGGTTTGCGGAGGCAGCGATGGCGGCAGCAACACAGGCGGCGACGAGGCTCGCCTATGACGACGACGGCGCCGGGACGCCGGTCGTCCTGTTGCATGGGTTGACCTTCGACCGCCGCACCTGGCGCCCGATCATCGAACGCCTCGGCGGCTCAGTGCGGACCATCGCGATCGACCTGCCCGCACACGGGGAAAGCGGCGGCGCGCCGGCGCCGGTCGAGCAGGTGGCCGCGCGGGTGCACGAGCTGCTCGTCACACGTGCCGCCGAGCGGCCGATCGTGGTCGGGCACTCGATGTCGGGTGCGTTCGCCTGGGCCTACGCCGCCGCCTATCCGACGCGTGGCCTTGTCATGGTCGACAACGGTCCGGATATCCGGCCGTTCGCGAAGCTGGTCCGCCAGCTCGATCCGGTGCTGCGCGGCCCGGGTTTCGCGCAGGTGTGGTCGACGTTCGAGAACAGCCTCGGGCTCGAGCGGATCCCCGAGCCGGTGCGCTCACTGGTGCTCGCCACTCATGAGGTGAACCAGGACGTCGTCGTCGGCTACTGGGAGATGCTGCTGGATACAGACCCGGCCGAGCTGCAGGCGTGGATCGACACGCAGGTCCTTGCGCAGATCGCCGTGCCCTGCCTGGCCGTGTTCGGGCGGCCGACGACCGACGGCGAGCGCGAGCGGTTCGGATGGCTGCCGGACGTACAGCTCGAGGAATGGACGGGCGACGGCCATTTCGTCCACCTGGTCGATCCCGACCGCTTCGCCATCCGTCTGCGCCAGTTCGTCGACCACTGCACCGACACCGGCTGATCCGCGACCGGGCCTGCCCCGGCCAACCGGCAGGTCGGCCGCTTCTCAGTTCGACGACGGCTTGGGGAGCTTGGGGATCAACCAGTCGAGGAAGGCGTCTTGGCTGCGGGTCTGCAGGTAGATCATGCCTGGGCCGGTGAGGTCGCAAACGAGCCCTTCACCGGAGAGGAACGTCGACTTCCACCCACCGACCTTGCGTACGGAGTAGTTCACGGTGTCGGACCAGGCCACCATGTGACCGGTGTCGACCGTCAGGGTCTGGCCGGGGTCCAGCTCCACGGTGTGGAGGGCGCCGTACGACGAGAGAATGACGTCGCCGTGTCCGGTGACCTTGAGCACGAACAAGCCCTCACGGGAGAAGAAGGTCCTGGCACCACCCCAGCTGGTGTCGACGTCCACGCCGATCGCGGAGGCGACGTACGAGCCGGATTGGACGAACAGCGACTGCCCCTGCAGGGTCCAGGCGACCATGTCGCCGGGCAGCGACGGGGCGAGGTGGATCTGCGAGCCCGGAGCCTGCGCCGTGAAAGTGTTCATGAAGAACGACTCCTGGCCCAACACGGCGCGGCGCAGGCCCTTCATCATCCCGCCTTGAGTGGAGGTCTCGAGGGTGATCGTCGAGGACATGGCCAGCATCGCTCCGGCCTCGGCCTTGATGCCTTCACCCTGGTCGAGCGTGACCGTGGCGGCAGCGAATGCGGGGCCGTACTGGATCTCTGTTTTCACGAGGGTCCTCCTGGTGCCGTGGATGTCGCACCAGGATAGGAACCGGGACCGGCGAAGGCGGCGGCCACCGGGGCCGCGAGCGGCGCCAGCAGCAGCACGCTCCGGCCCCGGTGGGCCAGCCGGACCAGCAGGCCGAGGCCGAGCAGGACGCCGGCGAGGCCCACTCCTCAGACCATCCGCAACAGGATGTCGAGGTCCGGTGGCGTCAGCTGCCGAGGGCCCTGGCCTTCAGCTTGTTGAACTCCGCCTGGTCGATGGTTCCGGAGTCAAGCAGCGACTTCGCCTGCGCGATCTGGTCCGCAGGTGAGGGCGAGGTCCCGGCGACCTCTCGGATCTGGGCGTTCATCTGCTCCTGCGCGCGCGCCTGCGCCTTGGCGGCCCGATCGGCCATTCCGCGTCCGCGGGCGATCAGGTACACCAGGATGCCGATGTACGGGACGAGGACGACGAAGATCACCCACAGTGCCTTGACCCCGCCGGACAACTCATGGTCGCGGAACAGGTCTGTGAAGATCGTGAGCAGCAGCCAGAACCAGATCACGAACAGGAAGAACTCGAACATCCACAGGAGGACATCTCCGTTCCCGAAGTTCACGTTGATCGGTCTCCTCTCCTAGGGCTGGGAAGTGCACAGTCGGTGAACAGGGCTCAAGCTCGCACTTGGACACCAGCTACCGCAAGGACGGGTCAGGCTAGCGCGCGGGCCGAGCGGCCGGCATGAACAGTCGGCCTGATCCACGACGAGCCATGACATCCCTCAGGTCGCGCGCCACCAGCGCGTCGGCGTAGCGGCGCGGGCTCGGCCCAGGACAACCACCCGGTCATCGGGACGTTCGCCTCTGGCGTCGGCGCGGGTCCCAGAGCGAAGGTCGAATGGACGTAGATGACAAGGCTCTGGGAGTCACGCATGAATATCGCTTATTACCACGCCTCGAAGTTCGGCAACGGTGCCAGGGTCGCGGATGAGTTCAAGAAGATCATGACAGCCAAGGGGGTGACGGTCAGCGTCCAGCACGTACGCGATGCCGACGCCCAGGATCTGCCCAAGGCAGACCTGTACGTCTTCAGCTCACCGGGCCGCTTCGGAAGGCCGAAGGGGAACGCCCGCAGGTTCCTGCGCAAGGTCACCCTGGAGCCGGGGACCAGGTACGCGATCCTGACCACCCAGGCTGCCCCGAAGCCCGACAAGAAAACCGGCACGATGCCGCCCCAGGAGGAGATTGACCGATGGGAGCGGGTCATCCCGATCATGAATGAGCTGCTGACGGCCAAGGGGCTGACGAAGGTCGCCGAGCGAGCGGTCCTGGTGACCGGCCTCAAGGGGCCGCTGGAGGACGGCTGGCAGAACAAGGTTTCGGCCTTCGCCGACCAGATCATGTCCTCGATGCACCTTCAGGGCGGCTGACCGAGAGGCACCGAGCATGAGTTGTGTGTGCGCTCGATCGCACAGTGTGCAATCCTGAGCACACTACGTAGTCATGATCTTGTGAGGGTGTCGATGCGGCAGGTGTTGGGCGCCCTTGCATTGGTGGCCGTCGCTTCGGTGTTGGCGGTGGTCACCGGTCGGGTGCGAGGACTCGCCCGTGACATCCGGCAGCTGAGGACATCGATCAACGGCATCGAAAGGTCAATGCAGGCGAAGCCGGGCACTCCGGAAACAACCACCGCGGCTCCCCCGGGCGGGACGGGCGGGGAACCGGAGGCGACGATCTGGACGCGCGAGGCCACCTTGGGCGGCCGGTACACCGCACGCCCGCTGAGCGACTTCATCGCCCCGGCGGCGCCGGTGGCCTGGACGGACGAGAACCCGTTCCTGCACCGCCCTCGCGAAGAGACGCTCGCCGGCGTCCTCGCCGGTGAGCGGTGGCGCCATCACCACGGGATCCCCGAGCTGGCCGAGTCTCCCAACCTCTACGCCGCGTACGCGCAGCGGGTCGACGCGATGCTCGAGATGCTCGACATGGCGCTGGCGATGACCGACGTCGACATCGACCAGGCGAGCTTCCTCGATCTCGGCGCTGCCGAAGGGTATGTGACGAACCACCTTCTCGACCGCGGTGCGACCGACGTTGACGCCGTTGAGCTCGCCGAGGTCAACATCGAGAGAATGTGGATGGTCCGTGCACTCAAGGGTCAGAAGGGCGGTCGGATCGGCCGCATCGACTTCGACCACGCCGACTGGTCTGCCGCACTCGGCCGCGCCTACGACGTGACCCTGGCGCTCGGCGTGATCTATCACATGGAGAATCCGATGCTCTTTGCCCGGAATCTCTACGCCGCGACCAACAGGGCAGCTGTCGTGGAGTCCGATACCCCCGTTTTCCGCGCGAATCAGCGCTTCCGCGGGTTCGGCGTCACGTACCTCCACCGCGATCAGGTGACTGTCGGCCCGGACAACGTGCGTCACCTCATCGAGTTGCGTCCCGACCGTCAGGCTCTGGCCGAGATCCTTCTGACCGCGGGTTTCAGCCGCGTGCACGCCATCCCCGCGGCCACGACGGCGTCGTCGCGCTTCTTCGACTCGGGCGAGAAGACCGTCCTGCTGGCCGTGCCCTAGCCGTGCCCTAGCCGTGCCCTAGCCCTGCCCTGCCGGGCCGCACGGCGCTGCACCTCTGTCCCGGCCCGGGCCCATCGCGCGACGGTGTTCACCCCGGCGGGTGGCCCGTCGGCGGTCAACGTGTCGAGATCCCTGTATCAGTTGTGCGGCAGCGGCCTCTTGATGTCTGCGGCCCGCGTTCGGCGTGGCTGGCCGGGGAGGACGGCATGCGCAACTGGAGGTCGGAATGCCGAAGATGGGTGACCATGCGGTGGTTGTGGGCGCCAGCATGGGCGGGCTGCTCGCGGCCCGTGTGCTGGCCGATTCATACCGGCGGGTGACGATCGTCGAACGGGACCCGCTGCCAGCGTCCGGTTCGGACCGCAAGGGGGTGCCGCAGGGGCGGCATGCCCACGGGCTGTTGCCGCGCGGGTCGCAGATCATGGACGAGCTCTTCCCCGGGCTGCTGGCCGGCTTGGAGGCCGACGGCGTCCCGGTGCTGCGTCATCCGCGGGAGCTTCGGTTCGTCTTCGGGGGTCACCTGCTGTGCCAGGACGGCGAACCCGGCGAGCCCGTGTATGCCCAGAGCCGGCCGTACCTGGAGGCCCGGGTCCGCGACCGGGTCCGGGCACTGGCGAACGTGGTGATCCATGATCAGTGTGAGGTGGCCGGCCTGGTCACCACACCGGCCCGTGACCGGGTTACCGGCATCCGAGTGCTGCCGCCCACCGGTGGCGACGAAGAGGTCCTGGCCGCCGATCTGATCGTGGACGCGACCGGTCGCAGCGGGCGCACCCCGGCGTGGCTGAGCGAACTCGGCTACGAGCCGCCGGTCGAAGACCAGCTCCTGGTGGACATCAAGTACGCCAGTCGGTACCTGCGGCTACCCGACGGAGCACTTGGGGACGAGAAGGCGGTCCTGATCGGTACCGAGCCCGGCCGGCCCACCGCCATGGCCCTGTTCGCGCAGGAGGGCAACCGCTGGGTCCTGACGCTGGCCGGGTACGCCGGTCATCATCCACCCACCGACCCAGACGGGTTCCTGGCCTTCGCGGAACGAACGGCCCCCCCGCATGTGATCGCCGCGATCCGCAGCGCGGAACCGCTGACCGAGATCCGCGCCTACCGATTCCCGGCCAACCTCCGGCGCCGTTACGAGCGGCTGCGCCGGTTCCCTGCGGGGCTGCTGGTGATCGGAGACGCGATCTGCAGCTTCAATCCCATCTACGGGCAGGGCATGACGGTGGCAGCGCTGCAGGCGGCTGCGTTGCGGAACAGCCTGGCCGACGGCGAGCCGGACCTGGCACGGCGGTACTTCCGGGCCGCCGCCAAGCCGGTCAACACCGCCTGGCAGTTGACCGCCGGCGCCGACCTGGCCGTACCGAGCGTGGTGGCGCCACGCCCGCTTCCCGTACGGATCGTGAACTCCTACATCGACCGGGTCCAGCGGGCGGCCGAACACGATCCCGCGCTCACGATGCAGTTCCTGCGCGTGACCGGGCTGCTCGACCCGCCCGGCCGGCTGCTGCGCCCCGGCATGGCGCTTCGCGTAGTCGCCGGCAACCTGCGCCGGGCCGCACCCGGCTCGCGCCCCCAGCCCGAGGAGTCAAGGCTTCCCGAAGGCGCCACACGTTGAGCGATCTCGGGTCCGATCCGGTCAACCTCTCGCGCGAGCTGTTCGTCCAAGTGCAGAGAGGGCAGCGGAGAACCGGGAGAGATCATGCGAGCCATTCGTCGAGCAGTGGTGATCGCCGCGACGGTCGCGGTCGCGGCCGGGCTGGCCGGTTGCGGGTCGGGATCGGAGAGCGGGCGCTCGACCGCTGCGCCCGGGGCCACGCCGCCCGGCACCCGCACGACCACACCCTCGAGCGGCACGCAGATCCCGCCGTCGGCGACGACCACCGGCTCCGACCCGGCCGGATCAGCGGTGGGCTCGCCTGACTCGTCCACTGGGTCCGGCGGCTCCGGGAGCCAGGTGGTACTCACCTGGACCGGGCTGGACGGAGTGCCGCTCGGCTCCCGGCTGTCGGCGTTCGCAACCCGACTGGGACACGAGCCGAGCGCGCTGACCGCCGCCGATCGCCAGGTGCTGGCCGAGCACCGGTGCGTCGTCCGGACTCTGTCCGGGGAGCGTGGGGTCGGCCTGAAGGTGATCGGGACCGACCCGGCCGGGCAGGTCAGTGTGATCAGCCTGACCGACGGCAGCCGGATCCGGACGTCGACCGGTGTGCGGCTCGGGGACCGCATGGTCGACGCCCGCCGCGCCTACCGCACCTGGGTGGTCCAGGAGCCGTTCGACTTCCACCCGGTCGACGGCAGCGCCTTCGCAGCGTCGGCCGCGCACGGCGCCCGCTGGGTGTTCATCGCCGACCACGGCGGCCGGCTGGTGGAGATCCGGCTCGGATTCCGGCCCGAGGTGTACGACCCGGAGGGTTGCGTCTGAACGGCCGGAGCGGCCGGCGGCATACACCGGATCGGCCGCGCCGATCCGAGGCGGAACCTCTGATGTGGCTGCCCCCGCGGAGCGGGAGGAGGCTGGAGCGGTACCCGATGGACCACAGTTGGGAGCCAGACCGTGCAGCCGAGCGAGATCACCGAGGTCCTGAACCGCCCGCTCAGCCGGGAGCTCCTGGCCCGCGACCTGACTCGGCTCGCCTACGTCGCCAGGGACGGCACACCCAGGTCCGTCCCGATCGGATTCGTCTGGAACGGCTCGGAGATCGTCATGTGCACGACCAAGAACGCCCCGAAGGTCGCGCACCTGCGACAGAACCCGGCCGTCGCCCTGACGATCGACACCGAGGTGCACCCGCCGAAGATCCTGCTCATCCGCGGTCGGGCCGAGCTGGACGTCGTCGAGGGCATCCCGGACGAGTACCTCGAGTCGAGCGGCACCTACCAGATGACGGCCGAGCAACGGGTCGCGTGGGAGGCCGAGGTCCGCTCGCTCTACGACGGCATGGTCCGGATCGTCGTGACCCCGACGTGGGCGAAGCTGATCGACTTCGAGACGACCCTCCCGATCGCGGTCGAGGAGCTGATCCGACAGCGGGAGGAACGTCAGCGCGCCTGAGCGCCACTGGTCGGTGCGTGCAGCCTGGTCACGCAACGGTAATCTCACCGAGTCGGGCAGTGGCCCAGCGCCCGCCGACGGAGAGGGAGACTGCAGTGGACGACCGAGGTGTCTTGGATCGCGTGGGGGAACTTGTCGCGGAGGAGCACCACCTGCGCGAACAGGGGGCGCCACTGACCGACGAGCAGCGCGCCCGCCTGGCTCACATCGAGCGGGATCTCGACCAGTGCTGGGACCTGCTGCGCCAGCGCCGTGCCCGCCGCGAGTTCGGGCAGGATCCCGGCGAGGCGCAGGTTCGCAGCGAGTCCGAGGTCGAGGGCTACCTGCAGTAGTCCGCACCCAGCCGCGTCCGGACCCCTTCGTTGATCTTCTGCTCCGCCACATTGGATCTTAGGCTCGGAGCAGGGCCGGCGGCGGAATGAGGTGACCATGGACGTGGTCCGCAGGCTCGGCCCCTCGTGGTTGGTGGGGTACCAGAGGTCCTGGCTGGCGGTCGACGTCCTCGCCGGATTGACGCTGTCGGCCGTGGCGATCCCGGAGTGCATGGGATACACCTCGATCGCCGAGATGCCGATCGTCACCGGGCTCTACACCGTCATCTTCCCGACGCTTTTGTTCGTCCTGCTCGGCTCCTCCAAGCTGCTCGTGGTCGGTGCGGACTCGGCGACCGCCGCGATTTTCGCCGCCGGTCTGACCGCGCTCGGCGTCTCCGGCCTGACCCCGGCCTCGCCGCAATGGGTGGCGCTGGCCGGCCTGACCGCCCTGGTCTGCGGCGTGCTGCTGCTGCTGGCGCGGCTGCTCAGGCTCGGGTTCATCGGCGACTTCCTCGCCGCCTCGGTGCTCATCGGCTTCCTCACCGGCGTCGGGATCTCCGTGTTCACCGGCCAGATCCCCGACATGCTCGGGCTCCCGAAGGGCTCCGGCGGGTGGCTGCACCAGCAGTGGGCATGGATCACCTCGCTGTCCTCCAGCAGCGTGGCCACGGCGGCGTTCGCCGCCACGACGATCCTGATCATCGCCGCGTTCAAGCGGTTCGTCCCCCGGGTACCGGGCGCCATCGTCGCCGTGATCGGGACGATCGTCGTGTCGGCGGTCACCGATGCGAAGGCTCATGGCGTCAAGGTCGTCGGCCCGGTCGAGGGCGGGTTCCCGCCGATCGGTCTGCCCAGCGGGGTCTCGTGGGGCGACGCGGTCGATGTCCTGGGCATCGCCGCGTCGTGCGTGGTGTTGATCATCGCGCAGAGCGCGGCGACGTCACGGTCGTTCGCGATGCGTCACGGAGACCGGGTGGACGTGAACCGGGACATCCTCGGGCTCTCCTTCGCCAACCTGGCCGCGGGGCTGTCCGGGGCGTTCGTGGTCAACGGCAGCCCCACCAAGACCCAGATCCTCGAGGAGCAGAAGGGCCGCACCCAGGTCGCCAACGCCACGATGGCCGGGGTGGTCCTGGTGGTCGTGCTGTTCGCGACGGCGGTGCTCGCGGACATGCCGACGTCGGTGCTCGCCGCGATCGTCTTCCTGATCGGCATCGATCTCGTCGACGTGAAGGGCGTCCGGCGGCTGTTCCTGCGACGCCGCAGCGAGGCGCTGATCGCCGTGATCACCGCCGTCGTCGTCTGCGTGATCGGGGTGGAGCAGGGCATCGTGCTGGCCGTCATCCTGTCGGCGATCGATCTGATCCGGCGCCAGTACGCGCCCCACGACTACATCGTCCGGCCCGGCGCACCCCCTGACCGGATGTACACCCGCGCGGTCGCGGGCGCTCAGACCGAGCCCGGGCTCGTGGTGTTCCGGTTCGACGCCCCGCTGTTCTACGCCAACGCCAACCGTTTCGTGGACGACGTCCAGCTCATCGTCGAGAAGGCGCCCGATCCCGTGCGGTGGCTGGTCCTCGACGCGGGCGCCATCCCCGACGTCGACTACTCCGCCGGGGTCAGCCTCGCCGGGCTGCTGGACTACCTCTCGTCGCGCAACGTGCACTTCGGGCTGGTCCGCGCCGACCCCGCACTGCTGGCGACCCTCGACAACTACGGCCTCTCGGAACGCGTGCCTCCGTCCGACCGCTTCGACTCCCTCCACGAGGCCATCGACGCCTTCCGCCGGGACACCGCGTCCGGGGAACCCGCGCCGACGTAAGGGATGCGCCGGCGACCGGGAGCGGGCGGCGCGGCTCGCTACACTCGCGCGGATGGATGGAGGCGGCGACGGGCCGACCCGGTACTTCGACAGCTCCGTCGGCCTTCCGATCCGGCAGCCCTCCGCCGCCCGGACTCTTGCCAGCCGCGCCATGTTCCCGCTGCTGTCGCTCCTCTCCCGGGAGCAGTCGGTGAGGCTCCGGCTCGTGCCGATCGACGACGAGCGCGTGATCATGGCGCTGCGCTACGCCAGCGGCCGTGTCCTGGACGTCGGCTGTGGTGCGAACAACTTCGTCCGCAGCTACGGCGACGGGGTCGGCGTCGACGTCCATGCATGGGAGGGCGTGGACCAGGTCGTCAAGGACGCCGCCGATCTGCCGTTCGCCGACGGCACCTTCGGGACCGTCAGCTTTCTGGCGTGCCTCAACCACATCCCGAACAGGGCCGCCGCCCTGGGTGAGGCCTACCGGGTGATGGAGCCCGGTGGGCGGCTGCTCGTGACGATGATCCCACCGGGCGTCGGCCGGTTCGTGCACTGGCTGAGGTACCGCAACGACCCCGATCATCGCGCCCGCACCATCGACCACGACCACGAGTTGCTGGGAATGCACTCGACCCACGTCCGCAGCCTGATCACGGACGCCGGCTTCACGGGACTCACCCGCCGGCGTTTCGTCTACGGCATCAACAGCATCTACGTCGGCCGGAAGCCCACCGCGCCACCGGAGTGAAGAATGCCGGCGGAGAGCCGGGCGGGTCCAAGGAGGAGCGGCATGGCGACGGAGGCGTGGGCGGTCGGGGAGGCCTACGAGGGCTACGTGGGCCGCTGGAGCCGCCGGGTGGCCGAGCGGTTCCTCGAGTGGCTCGCGCTGCCCGAAGGCCTGCGCTGGCTGGACGTCGGTTGCGGCACCGGTGCGCTGACCGCCACGGTCCTCGCCACCCGGCGGCCCGCGCAGGTCACCGGCGTCGATCCCTCCGAAGGCTTCATCGCGCTTGCCCGGGCGACGATCGACGACCCGGCGGCCACCTTCCGGGTGGGCGACGCCCGCTCGCTTCCCCTGGATGACGGCGAGTTCGACGCCGTGGTCAGCGGGCTCGTGCTGAACTTCGTCCCCGGACCGGCCGACGCGCTGGGCGAACTGGCGCGGGTGGCGGCGGTCGGCGGGACCGTCGCGGCCTACCTGTGGGACTACGCCGACGGGATGGCGATGATGCGGCACTTCTGGGATGCGGCGGCAGCCCTCGACCCGGACGCAGCCGAGCTCGACGAGGGCCGGCGGTTCCCGCTGTGCCGGCCGCAACCGCTGCGCGAGCTGTGGACCGCCGCGGCCCTGTCCGACGTCGATGTCGAAGCGATCGAGGTGCCGACGGTCTTCGCCGATTTCGACGACTACTGGTCGCCGTTCCTCGGTGGTCAGGGACCGGCACCCGGGTACGCGATGTCGCTTCCCGAGGACCGCCGGGCGGCGCTGCGCGAGTCGCTGCGCGATCGCCTGCCTGTCGCCCCGGACGGGTCGATCCCGCTCACCGCCCGCGCCTGGGCGGTACGCGGACGGAAGCCGGCCGACGACTGAGCCGGCCTGTGAGCCAAGCGCCGTCGACGACGGCCCGTCAGTGGTGCTGGCCGCGCCGGCCGAGGGACTCCACGGGCGTCGCGCCGGGGCGGGTCCACTGCGGCACGGGGCGGCTGGTCGGGCCCCAGGCGGCGTTCCCATCGGCGTCCGAGCGCCAGTACCAGCTGATCGGCGAGCCATGCCCACCGACCGGCGAGCCGGCGTGAGGGGCCTCGGGCCAGCCCTCGGGGTTGTCCTCCCACCCCTCGCGCCGACCGTAGGGCGTCATGTCGAGCAGGCCCAGGGACCCGTTGACCCGCTCGTTGCCACGGCCCGTCGTGGAGTAGGTCAGGAACACGCGCTCGCCGTCGCGCAGGAAGCAGGTGATGTAGCCCATGTCACCGCCGACCGGCGCGTCCACGTCGCGCACCGAATACCAGGGCTGGGTGTAGCCCATGAACTCGACGTAGGAGGCCACCTCGTCCCAAGGGCCCGTGGTCAGGATGGCGAACGAGACGCCGCGGGCGTTGAGGTAGGTGGCGTCCTTCTGGTGCCAGGCCGTGGTGGTGCAGCCCTCGCACTGCCCCTGGGGCGGCGCGCCGTCGTACCACATGTGCTTGTAGACCACGAGCTCGTCGCGACCCTGGAACAGGTCCAGGAACGGGACCGGGCCGTCGGGCCCGACGACCTCGACCTTCCCGTCGAACTCCACCATCGGCAGGCGGCGGCGGGCCGCGGCGAGGGCGTCGCCCTCGCGGGTGTGGGCCTTCTCGCGGACGAGCAGCTCGTCACGGGCGGCCTGCCAGGTGGCCAGGTCGACGATGGGCGGGCGGCCGGGCAGCGCGGTGGTCGGATCGTCCGGCGTGGTCGTCATGGTGTCCTCCGTGGTGTCTCGTGCCGGGCAGCGTCGTACGACGTCCTCCGACGGTCACCAGAACAGACTCGCCACCCGGCCGGAACTCATCGCGGCAGGGGGACGCCCTCGATCGAGCCAGCACGGACCGCGTCCGGCTGACACGTCGACAGACGCGCTCTGAGCGACCCGGTTACCCGCGGCGGCGGTCGCGAAGGCGGCGGCGCACCGAGCCCATCCCCTGGCGGGCGCCGCGGAGCGGGGCGTACTGAGTGGCGCGGTGGACCTGGTAGCGCCAGCGCGGGGAGCGCACGGCGGCCTGGCCGCGGGCCGGCCCGAGCCGGCGCTCCCACATCGAGTACGTGAAGCGCACCGGGTCGGACTCGACGTACCGGTGCACCTCCTCGAACCAGCGGGCGCTGTTGTCCGCCTCGGACTGCCGGACGCGGACCGCGGCCTGCCGCTCCTCCTGGTAGGCCTGCAGGGCGGTGGAGAGGTCGCTGTGCTCGTGCAACCGGTCGGCGAGCACCACCGCGTCGTCCAGCGCCAGCCGCGTGCCCGAGCCGATCGAGAAATGGGTGGTGTGCGCGGCGTCCCCGACCAGCACGACGTTCTCGTGGTACCAGGACGTGTTGGCGACCCGGGTGAAGTTCAGCCACGGCGTCTTGCCGAGCCCCGCCATCTGGTTGATCAGCCCGTGACCGTCGAGGTAGCGCTTGAAGATGTCCTCCATCAGCCGGGTGCTCTCGTCCGGAGCGAGCTCGTCGAAGCCCAGCCCGGTCCAGGTCTCCGGCGAGCACTCCACGATGCAGGTGCTGGTGTCGGGGCTGAAACGGTAGGCGTGGAACCAGATCCAGCCCGCCGAGGTCTGCTCGAAGGCGAACGTGAACGCGTTGAACACCTTGTGCGTGCCCAGCCAGATGTACTTGTTCCGGCCGGGTTCGACGCTGGGCTGGAAATGCTCGGCGTAGACCTGCCGCACCCGGCTGTTCACCCCGTCGCCGGCCACGACCAGGTCGGCGTCGGCGACCTCGGCGAAGTCCTCCACCTCGTGCTCGAACCGGACGTCGACGCCGAGGCTGAGCGCCCGGGCCGCGAGGATGTCCAGCAGCCGCTTGCGCCCGACGCTGAAGCCGTAGCCGCCCAGGTGCGCGGTCGTCCTGCCCCCGATGTGCACGTGCTGGTCGTCCCACAGCGAGGTGATCGCGCGGATCTCCCGGGCGCTGACCGGGTCGTTGCGGTACAGCTGGTCGAGGAAGTCCTCACCGAAGACCACGCCCCAGCCGTGAGTGACGCCGGCCGGGTTGCGTTCGATCACGGTGACCTGATGGTCCGGGTTGCGCAGCTTCGCCAGGGTGGCGACGTAGAGGCCCGACGGGCCACCGCCGACACACGCGATCTTCATGTCCACTCCTTCTAGGGCGGGCATGCCCCCCGCCGTCCCAACCTGCACCACCTCGCCTCATGATCACAGCCGAATGGGCGACGAAGTGGCCTCATCGATGGCGAAGTCCGAAAAGTATGCGATCGAAGACATCTTCCGGGTTCGTCTGGCCCCGATCGATGATGGCCCGTGACCGCCCGGGAACGGCCGGCGGGTCGATTCGATCGAGGAGGATGGCATGGACCGACGGGACATCGCATTCGACGCCGAGGGCGTGACCCTGCGCGGCTGGTTCTACCCAGGGGCAGAAGTGGCGGGTCGTGGTCCCACGGTGGTGATGGCGCACGGGTTCTCCGCGGTGAAGGAGATGTACCTCGACGCCTTCGCCGACGCCTTCGCCGCGGCCGGGCTGAACGCACTGGTCTTCGACAACCGCAACTTCGGCGCCAGCGACGGTGAACCTCGCCAGGAGATCGACCCGTGGGCCCAGGTGCGGGACTACCGGCATGCGATCACCTACGCGGGCACGCTGCCCGAGGTGGACCCTGAGCGGATCGGGGTGTGGGGCAGCAGCTACTCCGGCGGGCACGTGCTCGTGCTCGGGGCGATCGACCGGCGGATCCGCGCGGTGGCCTGCCAGGTCCCTCTGATCAGCGGGCACGACAACTTCCGCGCACTGGTCCGCTCCGATTTCATCGCGGGGGCCCGAGCGGCCTTCGAGGCCGACCGGGTGGCCCGCTACAACGGGGAGGATCCGGCGATGATCCCGGTGGTGGCCGAGGACCCGCTGGCCCCGTCCGCCCTGCCCACCCCCGACTCCTGGCAGTGGTTCACCGAGACCGGGCGCACCCGCGCCCCGTCCTGGCGCAATGAGGTGACGGCGCGCTCGGTGGAGATGTTCACCGAGTACGAGCCGGGCACATACCTGCCGTGGATCAGCCCGACCCCGCTGCTCATGGTCGTCGCCCGGGAGGACCACCTCACCCCCGCCGGATTCGCGATCGCGGCGTTCGATCGCGCGCACGAGCCGAAGAAACTGGTCATCCTTCCGGGAGGGCACTTCGAGGCCTACACCAAGGGCTTCGACGCCTCCTCCGGTGCGGCGCGGGACTGGTTCGTGGAGCACCTGATGGGCTGAGCCCGCCGCCGGCGGCGCACGCGGCCAGGGGGACTCGGGTGGGCCGGCGTGCGGGTGCTCACACGGGCGTCGTACGGTCAACCAGTGAGTGCCTCCGCAGCCGTGCCTCCCCCGCCCCGCCCCTTGCCGGGCCCGATCCCGGCGTGGCCGGCCGGCCTGCCGACAACGCTGGCCGAGCTGCGCGCATCAGAGCACGTCCACCTCACGGTGAAGCAGGAGATCCGGCAGAACCTGCTCACCCGGCTGCGCGAGGGCACCCCGCGCTTCCCCGGCATCGTCGGGTTCGACGAGACCGTCCTGCCCGACCTCGAGCGGGCCCTGCTCGCAGGTCACGACGTCGTCCTGCTCGGCGAGCGCGGGCAGGGCAAGACGCGGTTGATCCGCACGCTGGCCGGACTGCTCGACGAGTGGACTCCGGTGATCGCCGGCGCCGAGCTGCACGAGCACCCCTACCACCCGATCACGCCGGCCTCCCGCCGCCGGGCCGCCGAGCTGGGCGAGGACCTGCCGGTGGCCTGGGTGCACCGGGACGACCGGTACGCCGAGAAGCTCGCCACCCCGGACACCAGCGTCGGCGACCTGATCGGCGACGTTGACCCGATCAAGGTCGCCGAGGGCCGCACGCTGGGCGACCCGGAGACGATCCACTTCGGCCTCGCCCCGCGGATGCACCGTGGGATCTTCGCGGTCAACGAGCTGCCGGACCTCGCCGAGCGGATCCAGGTGGCGCTGCTGAACGTGCTGGAGGAACGCGACGTCCAGGTCCGCGGCTACGTGCTGCGGCTGCCGCTGGACATCCTGCTGGTGGCGAGCGCCAACCCCGAGGACTACACCAACCGCGGCCGGATCATCACCCCGCTCAAGGACCGGTTCGGGGCCGAGATCCGCACGCACTACCCGCTGGACGTCGACGGCGAGGCGGCGCTGGTACGGCAGGAGGCCCGGCTGGTCGCGGAGGTCCCCGACCACCTGATCGAGACGCTCGCCCGGTTCACCCGGGCGGTGCGCGAGGCGCCGGCGGTCGACGCCCGCTCCGGGGTCTCGGCCCGCTTCGGCATCGCCGCCGCGGAGACCGTGGCCGCCGCCGCGCTGCGCCGCTGCACGCTGCTCGGCGAGTCGGACCCGGTGGCCCGGGTCGGTGACACCGCCGCGGTGACCGCCACCCTGCGCGGCAAGGTCGAGTTCGAGGCGGACGGCGAGGGCCGCGAGATCGAGATTCTCGACCACCTGCTGCGCCGGGCGGTGGCGGAGACCTGGCGGTCCCGGCTCGGCGGCCTCGACCTGTCCGGCTTCGTCGGTGCGATCGACGAGGGCGGCGGCGTCGTCACCGGGGACAGGGTCCCGTCCGCCGAGCTGCTGCAGCAGGTCGGGAAGGTGGCCGGCCTGTCGCACGTGCTTCAGCGGCTGGGCACCGACGACGTCCCCCGCCCGGCCCAGGTGGCCGGCGCGATCGAGCTGGTCCTCGAGGGGCTGCACCTGACCCGGCGGCTGGCCAAGGACGTGCTCGACGACGGCCGGGTCTACTACGGCTCGGACGGCGCCGGCGCCAGCTGATCGGCGGCGTCCGCCGGCCGGGCCGGCCCGGTGTCCAGCGGGGTGACGAGCAGCGCCCCCGGCCGGGATCGCACCAGCCGGGGCAGTTCCTGCGCGAGGATCGCCACCGCCATCAGGCCGATCGCGACGATGCCGTCCAGCCACCAGTGGTTCGCGGTCGCGACGACGGCGAGCAGCGTCAGCGCGAGGTGGGTCGGGCCGATCACCCGCCACCCTCCTCGGGTGACCCGCACGACGTACCAGGCGACGATCGCCGCCCACGCGACGTGCACCGACGGCATCGCCGCGAGCTGGTTGGAGATCCCCGAGCCGAACGGGCCGTAGACCGACTGCCCGTAGAGCAGGGCTGTGTCGACGAAGCCGAGGTCGGTGAGCATGCGCGGGGGCGCGACCGGGACCGCCTGCACCACCAGGCAGGCCAGCGTGGTCAGCACCACCGTGTTGCGCACGCGCGGGTAGTGGTCGCGGTGACGCCACCACATCCAGACCAGGAAGACGGCCATCGAGTTCAGGTGGACGAAGTCGTAGTACGCGTCCATCGCCCAGACCAGCGCGTGGTGGGGCAGCACCAGCCGCTGCACCGTGAGCTCGCTCGGCAGGTGCCAGGCGTGCTGCAGCTGGACGATCTCGTGCGCGCGGGTGAACGCCCCCTCGACCCGGCTGTGCACGAACCGGCCCACGAACTGCCACACCGCGAGCAGGCACATCACCAGGGTGAACTCCCCGGCGAAGGCGCCGAGCACGTCCGCCCAGCGGCGGCGCACCGGGTAGCAGGCCAGGAAGAGCACGGCCAGGACGGCGGCGATCGTCACCGACAGCTGCCAGCTCGGGCGTAGCTGCGGCATCGATCTCCTCTGCGGACTCGTCGCGATGCAGGTCGCGGTGCAGAAGGCGATCGTGACACATGGACCTGCGGGCCGGATGCGACTCCGGCCGCCCACCCGCGTGCGGACCCCGGCGGCGAGAACGTACGGTCGAAGGGTGAGCCCCGCCCAGCCCCGAGGCCGCGGGTACCGGTACGGCCGCTGGCGCGGCGGCCCGGATCCGCTGGCCCCGCCGTTCGACGTCCGCCCGGCGCTCGACGCGCTGGGCGCGGACGTGCTGGCCGGGGGCAGCCTCCGGGACGCCCTGCGGGATCTGCTGCGCCGCGGCGTGCCGGACGCCGACGGCAGGTCCGGGCGCGGGCT
>JBKPQU010000097.1:0-16140 GCA_046734255.1 Actinomycetota bacterium | reverse complement strand
GAGTCCACCCCGCCGCTCATCGCGGACAGCACTCTCATCCGGACATCCTCACACCGCGGCGCGCGCGGCCAGTCCCGCGCGGCGGGCCCGCTCCACCACCGGGCCGATCGCCTGGGCGACCACCGCGACGTCGGCGGCGGTCGAGGTTCGGCCGAGCGAGAAGCGCAGCGCGCCGCGCGCGTCGTCCTCCGGCACTCCCATCGCCACCAGCACGTGGCTGGGCTGCGGGACCCCGGCCTGGCACGCCGACCCGGTCGAGCACTCCACCCCGCGGGCGTCCAGCAGGTAGAGCAGCGAATCGCCCTCGCAGCCGGGGAACGTGAAGTGCGCGTTCCCGGGGAGCCGGCCGGCCGGGTCGACCTCGCCGCGCAGGACGGCGTCCGGCACGTGCAGCTGGACCGCGGCGACCAGGTCGTCGCGCAGGGCCGCGATCCGCGGGGCGGTCTCGGGCAGCGTTTCCACGGCGATCCGGGCCGCGACGCCGAACGCGATGACCGCGGGGGTGTCGAGGGTGCCCGAGCGGATGCCCCCCTCCTGTCCTCCGCCGTGCAGCACGGGGACGAGGTCGACGCCGCGCCGGACCAGCAGCGCGCCCACCCCGAGCGGGCCGCCGATCTTGTGGGCGCTCACCGTCATGCAGTCCACGCCGCTGCCGGCGAAGTCCACCGGCAACTGGCCGACGGCCTGGACGGCGTCCGTGTGCACCGGGACGCCGGCCCGGCGCGCGGCGGCCACCACCTCGGCCACCGGCTGGATGGTGCCGACCTCGTTGTTCGCCCACATCACCGTGACCAGCGCCACCGTCTCCGGCTCGGACAGCGCCTCCTCGAGCGCGTCCGGCCGCAGCCGCCCGGCGGCGTCGACCGGCAGCCGGACCACCTCGGCGCCCTCGTGCGCGCCCAGCCAGTCGGCGGAGTCCAGCACGGCGTGGTGTTCGACCGCGCTCGCCAGGACGCGCCGGCGGCGGGGGTCGGCGTCCCGGCGGGCCAGGAACAGGCCCTTGACCGCCAGGTTGTCCGCTTCGGTGCCGCCGGCGGTGAACACGACCTCGCTGGGTCCGGCGCCGAGCGCCGCCGCGATGTTCTCGCGGGCCTCCTCCACCTCGCGGCGGGCCTCGCGCCCGGAGGCGTGCAGGGAGGAGGCGTTGCCGCCGCGGCCCAGCGCGGCGGCCATCGCCGCAACGGCCTCCGGCAGCATCGGCGTGGTCGCCGCGTGATCGAGGTACGTCACGAGCCCGAGTCTAGGTTGAGCCGTTTCAGCCCTTCCGCCTCAGGATCGCCTCGGTCGCCTGCGGCAGGACGGCGAACAGGTCGCCGACCACGCCGAAATCGGCCAGCTCGAAGATCGGGGCCTCGGCGTCCTTGTTCACCGCCACGATCGTCTTCGAGGTCTGCATGCCCGCCCGGTGCTGGATGGCCCCGGAGATCCCGCAGGCCACGTACAGCTGCGGCGACACCTGCTTGCCGGTCTGGCCGACCTGGTTGGAGTGCGGGTACCAGCCGGCGTCCACGGCGGCTCGGGACGCGCCGACCGCGGCACCCAGCGCGTCCGCCAGCGCCTCGACCGGGCCGAAGTCCCCGCCCGTGCCGCGACCGCCGGAGACCACGATCGTCGCCTCGGACAGGTCCGGGCGGCCGGTCTTCTCCTTCGGCCTCCGCTCGACGATCCGCACCGACCGTGCCTGGTCGGACAGCGTGACCTCGACCGGGCGGACGGCCGCGGCGGCCGCCTGCGGTTCCGGCGCGACCGCGTTGGGCTTGACGGTGATCAGCGGGATCCCCCGGGTGACCCGGGCCTCGACCGCGAACGAACCGGCGAAGGCCTGCTGCGTGGTGCGCGGCGCGCCGTCCGGGCCGGCGTCGACGTCGACCGCGTCGGTGATCACACCTGAGTCCAGCCGCACGGACAGCCGCGCGGCGATCTCCTTGCCCTCGGCGGTGGAGCTGATCAGCACCCCACCGACGTCGCCGGCCCCGCCGGCCGCCTCGATCACCGCGGCCAGCGCCTCGACCTTGGGCAGCACGAGGTAGTCCTCCAGGCCGTCCGCCTCGACGGCGTACACCACGGCCGCGCCGAACTCCGCCAGCGTGGGCTGCGCCGCGTCGACCCCCTGCCCGATGAACACCGCGGCCGGTTCCCCCAGCCGCCGGGCCAGCGTCAGCAGCTCCGTGGTCGTCTTGCGCACGGCGCCGTCGACGTGGTCGACGAGCACCAGGATCTGCGGCATCCCTCGTCCTTCCCTTCGGCTCAGACCAGCTTGGCGGCGGCGAGGAACTCGACCAGCTTCTCGCCGGCGTCGCCCTCGTCACGGATCACCTGGCCGGCCTGGCGGGGCGGCCGGGCGGTGACGCTCTCCACGACCGACCAGGAGGCGGACAGGCCCACCGCCTCGGGGGCGACGCCGAGATCGGCCAGCGTCCTGGTCTCCAGCGGCTTCTTCTTCGCGGCCATGATCCCCTTGAACGAGGGGTAGCGCGGCTCGTTGATCTGGTCGGTGACGCTGACCAGCGCGGGCAGCGTGCCCTCGATGATCTCGGTGCTGACGTCGCCGTCGCGCCGGATCCGTACGGTCGCGCCGGGGCCGTCGCCGTCCACGGTCAGCTCGCTCGCGAAGGTCAGCTGCGGCAGCCCGAGGTGCTCGGCCAGCATCGCCGGGACGACGCTGGTCCCGCCGTCCGTGGACGCCATCCCGCACAGGACGAGGTCGTGGTCCAGGCCGCCGATCGCCGCGGCGAGCAGCCGTGCCGTGGCCGGGGCGTCCGAGCCGTGGATCGCCGGGTCGAGCACGTGCACCGCGGCGTCCGCCCCCATCTGCAGCGCCTTGCGGACGGCGTCGGTCGCCTGCTCGGGACCGACGGTGAGCACGGTCACCGTGGTGCCGTCGGTGACCTCGGCCAGCTTGAGCGCCTCCTCGACGGCGTACTCGTCCAGCTCGGACAGCAGCCCGTCGACGCCGGCCCGGTCGGTGGTGTGGTCGTCCGCGAAGCGCCGCTGGGCCTGGGCGTCCGGCACGTACTTGACGCACACGACGATGTTCACGCTGCCTTGACCTCCTGGGACGGCGGGAGCGCCGGATCACCGCACGGTCTCCTGCCGGGCGGCACGACCTCCTACGGTACGGGCCCGCCGGGAGACCCGAGTGTGACGTACCCGGGTTTTCCGCCCGGCGAGTGCGACGTTCCCCGGCCGCCGCGTGCCGATTGGCCCCGCCACCGTCGCACACGCGAGAGAGAGCAAACGAGGGTCAGCGGCCCTCGAAGGTGGCCTTGCCCGGGCCCTGCTCGACGAAGGAGGCCATGCCGATCTCGCGGTCGCGGGTGGCGAACAGGCCGGCGAACAGGGCCCGCTCGATCGCCAGGCCGGTGTCGAGGTCGACGTCGAGGCCGCGGTCGATCGCCTCCTTGGCGGCGCGCAGGGCGTACGCCGGGCCGCCGGCGTAGCGCTCCACCCGGCGGCGTGCCGCGGCGTACACCTCCTCCGCGGGGACGACCTCGTCCACCAGCCCGATCGCCCGCGCCTCGGCGGCCTCGACGAAGCGGCCGGTGAAGATGAGGTCCTTGGCCCGGGACGGCCCGACCAGCCGCGCCAGGCGCTGGGTGCCGCCCGCGCCCGGGATGATGCCGAGCAGGATCTCCGGCTGACCGATCTTGGCGTTCTGGCCCGCCACCCGGAAGTCGCAGCACAGCGCCAGCTCGCAGCCGCCGCCGAGCGCGTACCCGGTGATCGCGGCCACCGTCGGCTTCGGGATCGCCGCCACCGAGCTGAACGCGGACTGCAGCCCGACCGCGCGGTCGACCATGTCGGTGTAGGACATGGCCTGCATCTCCTTGATGTCCGCGCCGGCCGCGAACACCTTCTCCCCGCCGTAGACCACGACCCCGCCCACGTCGGCGCGCGACGACGCCTCGGCCGCCGCCTCGCGGATCTCCTCCTGCACGGTCGCGTTCAGCGCGTTCATCGGCGGCCGGTCCAGCCGGATCACCCCGACTCCGCCGTCGACCTCCAATCGCACGTACTCAGCCACGGCTCTTTCCTACACCGGCCACTCGGCGGTCCGCCCGTTCGCGCGCAGCTGGCTCACGGTCTCGTGCCAGGTGTGCACGGCGGTCAGCACGGTGTCCAGCGCCGAGGTGAGCAGCGCGCCCAGCCCGTCACCCCGCACGTCACCCAGCACAAGGTCGATCGCGATCACCAGCCGGTCGCCGTGCACGGTCGCCTTGACGAGGTTGAGGGCGCCGGTGACCGCGTTCGCCGCGCGCAGCCAGGTGAGCTCGTCACCGTCGGCCGTCTCCAGCACCCACTGGCCGAACACCCGGGCGAGCGGCGGCTGGGCGTCGACGCAGCGGACGAACAGCATCTGCTCGGCCAGCACCACGCCGACGTCGCCGTCCTCGTCGATCCGCGGCTGCAGGCCCTGGGCGGCCAGCGCCTGCAGGACGAGCGTGCGGAGCGGCTGGTCTTCCGCCGGCGGGAACCACGGCAGGGCCGCCGGGTCGTACGGCGGCGGAGAGGTCGAGGGGTGTTCCGGGATCAGCGGTGCGGGATCCTCGAGCACCCGGACACCGTACCGGCAGCCGACACGGGGGTGCCCACCTCGTCCGGACCGGCCGGATCCGCCCCCGGCGTCAGGCAGACTGCGGCAGTGCCCCCGACGTCCCGCCCGCACCCGCTCGGGGTCCATCCGCGAGCGGGCGGCGTCGACGTCGCGGTGTTCGCCGGCCATGCGGACCTGGTCGAGTTCTGCCTGCTCGACCCGCTGCCGGACGGCGGCTGGCACGAGCACCGGGTGCCGCTGCCGCACCAGACCCACGGCGTCTGGCACGGCTTCGTCCCGGACGTCGAGCCCGGCCGGCACTACGGGCTGCGCGCCCACGGCCCCTGGGAGCCGCACCAGGGCCACCGCTACAACCCTGCGAAGCTCCTGCTCGACCCCTACGCCCGCGCCGTGACCGGCCCCCCGCGGCCCAGCCCGCAGCTGTACGGCCATGCGGTGGACGCCGAGCTGCGCGGTGATCCCGCGGTGCGCGACGAGCGGGACTCGGCAGCCCTCGCCCCGCATGCGGTGCTGGTCGCGCCGGGCGCCGAGCCGCACGACGGCGTCGCCCTCCGGCGCCCGTGGTCGGACACCGTCGTCTACGAGGCACACGTCAAGGGCCTCACAGCCCTTCTGCCCGGCGTCCCCGACCCGCTGCGCGGCACCTACGCCGGGCTGGCCCACCCGGCCACGGTGCAGCACCTGCTCGACCTCGGGGTGACCGCCGTCGAGTTGCTGCCGGTGCACGCCTTCGCCGACGAGCCCGAGCTGGCCCGGCGCGGCCTGAGCAACTACTGGGGCTACAACACGATGGCGTTCTTCGCACCGCACCCGCCGTACGCCGCGGCCTGGCGGCACGGTGCCGGCGAGCCCGCCGCCGTGGTCGCGGAGTTCCGGGACATGGTCCGCGCCCTGCACGCCGCCGGGCTGGAAGTGCTGCTGGACGTGGTCTACAACCACACCTGCGAGGGCGACGCCGCCGGGATGACGCTGTCCTGGCGGGGGCTGGACGCCGCCACGTACTACCGGATGGACGGCGGGGGCAACCACATCGACGTCACCGGCTGTGGCAACACCCTGGACGTGCGCCGCCCGCGGGTGGTCCAGATGATCCTGGACTCCCTGCGGTACTGGGTGAGCCACATGCGCGTCGACGGCTTCCGCTTCGACCTCGCGCCGGCGCTGGCCCGCGGCCGGGACGGGTTCGACCCCGACCATCCGCTGCTCGTGGCGCTGCGCACGGACCCTGTGCTGGCCGACGTGAAGCTGATCGCCGAGCCCTGGGACCTGGGGCCGCACGGCTGGCGGACCGGCCAGTTCCCGCCGCCGTTCGTGGAGTGGAACGACCGGTTCCGCGACACGGTCCGGGAGTTCTGGCTCGTCGGCGGCGCCCACGCGGCCCGCGGCGACGCGTCCGACGGGGTCCGCGACCTGGCCACCCGGCTCGCTGGCTCCGCCGACGTGTTCGAGGCCGCCCGCGGTCCGGTCGCCTCGGTCAACTTCGTCACGGCGCACGACGGCTTCACCCTGGCGGACTGCACCGCCTACGACGCCAAGCACAACGAGGCGAACCGCGAGGACAACCGCGACGGCAGCAACGACAACCGCAGCTACAACCACGGCGTCGAGGGGCCGACCACGGACGCCGTGATCGCGGCGGCCCGCCGCCGGACGATCCGCAACCTCCTCGCCACCCTGCTGCTGTCCTCCGGCGTGCCGATGCTGCTCGCCGGCGACGAGTCCGGGCGCACCCAGCAGGGCAACAACAACGCCTACTGCCAGGACAACCCGATCTCCTGGCTCGACTGGGGTTCCGCTCCCTGGCAGCAGGACCTGCTGGCGACCACCCGCGAGCTGCTGCGGCTGCGCCGCGAGCACGCGGTGCTCCGCCAGGACCGCTTCTTCGCCGGCCGCCCCATCCGCCCCGACGGCACCAAGGACCTCGCCTGGTTCGCTCCCGACGGGCAGGAGATGGACCACTCGGGGTGGCACGACCCCCGGCTGCGGACGCTGCAGATGTACCTGCAGGCGCCCGCCGGCGCCCGGCCCGAGGAGACCGAGGGCGGCTCGCTGCTGATCGTCGTCGCCGGCGTCCCGGGGGCCGTGGACGTCGTCCTGCCCGGTCCGCCCTGGGCCGGCGCCTACCGCCTGCTGTGGGACGGCGGCCTCGAGCGGCCGCTGAGCGAGTCCCCGGAGCAACCGCCGGCGGCCCCGGCCGGGACGCCGATCACCGTCGCCGGCCCGACCGTCCTGGTGTTCGCCGCCATCCCCTGACCATCAGGCAGGTCCGGCGACGTCAGGCGTTGACGACGAGGCCCAGTTCCACGAAGCGCCGACCGGCCGCCGGGCCCGTCAGGCGTTGACGACGAGGCCCAGTTCCGAGGGCCCGGCCAGGCCGAGGTGCCTGGGCAGGATCCGCACGGTGTACCCGAACGGGCCCGTCCGGCGCAGCCGCACCCGGCCCTCGTAGCGGTAGCGCCCGCCCTCGTAGGCCTCGGCCATCTCCAGGGACTGCGTGGCCGTGTCGGTCAGCACGTCCGCCGGGGTCACCTTGCCGTGCACGACCTGGACGTCGACCCAGTCCGGCGGGAGTGCGTCCAGGCAGACGAACGCCCGCACCGACAGCTCGTCGCCCAGCTGCGGGGAGTCGCTGACCCCGCCGGACTCGACGTGGTCCACCCGCACCATCGGCCAGCACGAGCGGATCCGGGCCTTGAACGCCGCCAGGTCGTGGGCGACCTCCCGGGTGACCCCGCGCCCGGCCGCGGCGGCCGGCGCGTACAGCTCGTCGACGTAGTTGGCCACCATCCGGCTGGCCGAGACCTTCGGCCCCAGCGAGGACAGCGTGTGCCGCACCATCTCCAGCCACCGCGTGGGCAGCCCGCGCTCGTCCCGGTCGTAGAACCTCGGCGCGACCGCGCACTCGATCAGGTCGTACAGCGCCGCCGCCTCGAGGTCGTCCCGGCGGTCGGGGTCCTCGACGCCGTCGGCGGTGGGGATCGCCCAGCCGTTGACGCCGTCGTACCACTCGTCCCACCAGCCGTCGAGCACGGACAGGTTCAGCCCGCCGTTCAGCGCGGCCTTCATCCCGGAGGTCCCGCAGGCCTCCAGCGGGCGCAGCGGGTTGTTCAGCCACACGTCGCAGCCGGGGTACAAGGTGCTGGCCATCCCGATGTCGTAGTTCGGGAGGAAGACGATCCGCTGCCGGACCGACGCGTCGTCGGCGAACTTCACCAGCTGCTGGATCAGGCGCTTTCCGCTGTCGTCCGCCGGGTGGGACTTCCCCGCGATCACCAGCTGGACCGGGCGCCGCGGGTGCAGCAGCAGCGAGCGCAGCCGGTCGGGGTCGCGCAGCATCAGCGTCAGCCGCTTGTAGGTCGGCACCCGTCGGGCGAAGCCGATCGTCAGCACCTCGGGGTCCAGGACGTCGTCCACCCAGCCCAGCTCCGCGGGGCTGGCCCCGCGCTTCAGCCACGAGGCGCGCAGCCGTCGGCGGGCGTCCTCGACCAGGCTTCCGCGCAGCTGCCGACGGACCTCCCAGATCTCCGCGTCGGGGATCCGGTCGATCTCCTCCCAGCTCCGCGACTCGGCGGTGGCCTGCGGACCGATGTACTTCTCCGCGAGCTCGACCACGCGCCGGTCGACCCAGGTCGGGGCGTGCACGCCGTTGGTGATCGAGGTGATCGGCACCTCGGCGGCGTCGAAGCCGGGCCAGAGACCCTCGAACATCGTCCGGCTGACCGCGCCGTGCAGCCGCGAGACACCGTTGGCCCGCTGCGCCAGCCGCAGGCCCATCACCGCCATGTTGAACATCGCGGGGTCGCCGCCCGGGTAGTCCTCGGCGCCCAGCGCGAGCAGCTTGCCCACGGGGACGCCGGGCAGCTCGTTCTCCCCGCCGAAGTACGTCTCGATCATCTCCCGGGTGAACCGGTCGATCCCGGCGGGCACCGGGGTGTGCGTGGTGAACACGGTGGCCGCGCGCACCACCTCGAGCGCCTCGTCGAACGTCATCCGCTCCTGGCTGACCAGCTCGCTGATCCGCTCGATCCCGAGGAACCCGGCGTGTCCCTCGTTGGTGTGGTACACCTCCGGCTCCGGGGCGCCGGTGAGGCGACGGAACAGCCGCAGCGCCCGCACCCCGCCGACGCCGAGCAGCATCTCCTGTTTCAGCCGGTGCTCGCTGGACCCGCCGTACAGCCGGTCGGTGACCCCGCGGACGGTGTCGTCGTTGGCCTCGATGTCGGAGTCCAGCAGGAGCAGCGGCACCCGGCCGACCTGCGCCTGCCAGACGTGCGCGGTGACGGTCGACCCGCCGGGCAGGTCCACGGTGACCTCGGCCGGGCGGTCGTCGGCACCGCGTAGCAGCGCGATCGGCATCCCGTCGGGGTCCTGGACGGGGTAGGTCTCCTGCTGCCAGCCGTCCCGGGACAGCGACTGGTCGAAGTAGCCGTGCTTGTACAGCAGCCCGACGCCGATGATCGGGACGCCGAGGTCGCTGGCCGACTTCAGGTGGTCGCCGGCCAGGATGCCGAGACCGCCCGAGTACTGCGGCAAAGCGGCAGTGATCCCGAATTCCGGGGAGAAGTACGCGATCGCGCGCGGCGCGCCGGCACCCCGCGTCTGGTACCAGCGCGGCTCGGTGAGGTATTGGCGCAGGTCATCGGCCGCCGCCGAGACGCGGGCCACGAACTGCGGGTCGGCGGCGAGTGCCTCCAGCTCCTCCGGGGACAGCGCCCCGAGCATCGACATCGGGTCCCCTCCGGCGGCGAGCCAGCGGTCCGGGTCCAGCGCGGCGAAGAGGTCGCAGGTCGGCGGGTGCCAGGACCAGCGCAGGTTGCTGGCCAGCTCCCCGAGGGCCGCGATGGGCTCGGGGAGCACGGTTCGGACGCTGAATCGGCGGATGGCTCTCACGCTCCGCAGACTACGCGAGCACGTTGGGCTACGCATGGACTCGCCTGATCAGTGCTTGCGGAAATCGCAACTTCTTTCAGGATTGAATCGGCCAAAGGTTCGACCCGGACGCGCCGATACATTCGCGATGGGACCTCCGGAGAACCCGCCAGGATGGTGCCAGCCCGCAGCAGGTGCACCATCCGTTGTCGGATGCCCGAATGCGGGCTGGTGCGCCAGCTGAGGGGTTGAGTGATGGTTCAGGGCCGAAAGGGCACGTCGGGTGCAACTGGGGGTTCGAGCGTGAAAGCGACGAGCGAGTCTGCCGCGCAGGACACACCCACGGTCACAGCCGGTGAGCTCGACGACGGTGCGCCCACGATCACCACGGTGACCAGTGAGGCCGGAGTGGCGATCGAGGACCGGGCCGAGCGGATCGGCCGGATCCCCGTGCTGGCCGTCGGTCCCGTGGTCGACGGCGGGCGCTGGCCGGCCAAGGCGGTGGTCGGCGAGCAGGTCCCCGTGACCGCGTCGGTCTTCCGGGAGGGTCACGACGCGGTCGCCGCGACCGCCGTCCTGATCGATCCGGACGGCGCCGAGCACTCGCGGGTCCGGATGCATCTGATCGCCCCCGGGATGGACCGGTACCGGGGCGTGGTGGTCCCCGATCGCGAAGGCCGGTGGTCCTTCCGGGTCGAGGGTTGGGGCGACCCCTACAGCACCTGGGAGCACGACGCCGCCATCAAGATCGCGGCCGGGGTGGACTCCGACCTGATGCTCGAGGAGGGTGCGCGGCTGCTGGAGCGCGCCCTGGGCACCGGGCACCACACCGGCACCGACGCCGGCACGCTCGCCGACGCCGTGACCGGCCTGCGCGACTCCTCCCGGCCACCGCAGGCCCGGCTCGCCGCCGGCACCTCGGCCGCCGTCCACGCCACCATGGCCCGCACCCCCCTGCGCACCCTGGTCAGCAGCTCGCAGCCGCACACGCTGGTGGTCCAGCGGGAGCTGGCGCTGTTCTCCGCCTGGTACGAGATGTTCCCCCGCTCCGAGGGCGCCCGCTACGACGAGGAGCGCGACACCTGGGTGTCCGGGACGCTGCGCACGGCGGCGGAGCGGCTGCCCGCCATCGCCGAGATGGGCTTCGACATCGTCTACCTGCCCCCGGTGCACCCGATCGGGCGGGTCAACCGGAAGGGCCCGAACAACACGCTCAACGCCTCCCCGAGCGACCCCGGCTCGCCCTGGGCGATCGGCTCCGCCGAGGGCGGCCACGATGCGCTGCACCCCGACCTGGGCACGTGGGACGACTTCGCCGCGTTCGTGGACGCCGCGCGGGCCGTGGGCCTGGAGGTCGCGCTGGACCTCGCCCTGCAGTGCGCCCCGGACCACCCCTGGGCGGTCGACCACCCGGAGTGGTTCACCACGCGCGCGGACGGGACGATCGCGCACGCGGAGAACCCGCCGAAGAAGTACCAGGACATCTACCCGCTGAACTTCGACAACGACCCGGACGGGCTGGCCACCGCCGTCCGGGACGTGGTCGAGGGGTGGATCGAGCGCGGGGTGACGGTGTTCCGGGTGGACAACCCGCACACCAAGCCGGTGCGGTTCTGGGAGTGGCTGATCGCCGACGTGAACGACCAGCACCCTGGGGTGATCTTCCTCGCCGAGGCGTTCACCCGGCCGGCGATGATGCACACGCTCGGCAAGGTCGGGTTCCAGCAGTCCTACACGTACTTCACCTGGCGCAACAGCAAGGCCGAGCTGACCGACTACGTCACCGAGCTGACCGGGCCGGCGGCGGACTACATGCGGCCGAACTTCTGGCCGAACACCCCGGACATCCTGCACGAGTTCCTGCAGTACGGCGGCCCTGCGGCGTTCAGGCTGCGCGCCGTCCTGGCCAGCACGCTCTCGCCCTGCTGGGGGATGTACTCCGGCTACGAGCTCTGCGAGCACGTCGCGGTGCGGGCGGGCAGCGAGGAGTACCTGGACAGCGAGAAGTACCAGTTCCGCCCGCGGGACTGGGCCAGCTATGCCGAGGGCGGGCCGAACGAGTCACGCTCGATCGCGCCCTACATCGCATCGCTCAACCACATCCGCCGCGAGCACATCGCGCTGCAGCGGTTGCGCAACACCACCTTCCACCGTGTGGACGACGACAGCATCATCTGCTACTCCCGGCGGCTGGAAGCAGAGGAGACCCCCGACGGGCGCGAGGACGCCCTGATCGTCGTGGTCAACCTCGACCCGCACGGCACCCGCGAGTCCATCGTTCACCTGTGGATGCCGGCACTGGGCATGGACTGGCACGACACCTTCACGGTGCACGACCTGCTCAGCGGGGAGACCTTCCGATGGGGCGAGCACAACTACGTCCGCCTGGACCCCTATCACCACCCTGCCCACCTCCTCCACGTCAGGAGGCTGTAAGTGCAACGCGCGACGTTGGCGGCCAGCCCGGGACTGCGCAACGACCCGATGTGGTACCGCAAGGCGGTCTTCTACGAGGTGCTCGTGCGTGCCTTCGCGGACTCCAAGGGGTCCGGGTCCGGTGACTTCACCGGCCTGATGAGCAAGCTGGACTACCTCGAGTGGCTCGGCATCGACTGCCTCTGGCTGCCGCCGTTCTACGCCTCGCCGCTGCGCGACGGTGGCTACGACATCAGCGACTTCTGCTCGGTGCTGCCCGAGTTCGGCACGCTGCCGGACTTCTCCGAGCTGGTCGCCGCCGCGCACGCCCGCGGCATCCGGGTCATCACGGACCTGGTGGTCAACCACACCAGCGACGCGCACCCCTGGTTCCAGGCGAGCCGGACGGACCCGAGCGGGCCGTACGGCGACTTCTACGTCTGGAGCGACACCGACGACCGGTACAGCGACGCGCGGATCATCTTCGTCGACACCGAGACCAGCAACTGGACCTTCGACCCGGTCCGCCGGCAGTACTACTGGCACCGCTTCTTCAGCCACCAGCCCGACCTGAACTTCGAGAACCCCGCCGTCGAGGAGGCGGTGATCGAGGTCTTCCGGTTCTGGATGGACCTCGGGATCGACGGGTTCCGCCTGGACGCCGTTCCCTACCTGTTCGAGGAGGAGGGCACCAACGGCGAGAACCTGCCGCAGACGCACGCCTTCCTGAAGAGGCTGCGGACGATGGTCGAGACCGAGTACCCCGGCCGGATCCTGCTGGCCGAGGCCAACCAGTGGCCCAAGGACGTGGTCGGCTACTTCGGTTCCGAGGAGGAGCCGGAGTGCCACATGTGCTTCCACTTCCCCGTGATGCCGCGGATCTACTACGCGCTCCGGGAGCAGCGGGCCAAGCCGATCATCGACATCCTGGACGAGACGCCGGGCATCCCGCGCAACGGGCAGTGGGGCACGTTCCTGCGCAACCACGACGAGCTCACCCTCGAGATGGTCACCACCGAGGAGCGGGCCGCGATGTACGGCTGGTACGCGCCCGACCCGCGGATGCGCGCCAACATCGGCATCCGCCGCCGGCTCGCACCCCTGCTGGACAACTCGCGGGCCGAGGTCGAGCTGGCCAACGCCATGCTGCTGTCCCTGCCCGGCAGCCCGACGCTGTACTACGGCGACGAGATCGGCATGGGCGACAACATCTGGCTCACCGACCGGGACGCCGTGCGCACCCCGATGCAGTGGACGCCGGACCGCAACGCGGGCTTCTCCACCGCCGATCCCGGCAAGCTCTACCTGCCCGCGGTGCAGTCGCTGGTCTACCACTACGCGGCGGTCAACGTGGAGGCGCAGCTCGCGACGTCCACCTCGCTGCTGCACTGGACCCGCGCGATGCTCCAGGTGCGCCGCGAGCACCCGGTCTTCGGGCTGGGCGACTACGTCCCGGTCGAGGCGCACAATCCCGCGGTCCTGGCCTTCCTGCGGATCCTGGGCGACGACGTCCCCGGCGAGACGCCGGAGACCGTGCTGTGCGTGAACAACCTGTCCGCCTCGCCGCAGGCGACCCGGCTGCGGCTGCTCGACTACGCCAACGCCGTGATCGAGGACCTGTTCGGCGGCAGCGGGTTCGACCCGGTGCCGGCCGACGGGTCGCTGCCGCTGACGATGGGCAGCCGCGACTTCTTCTGGCTGCGGCTGGTACCGGCGACACCGGACCCGTCGCCATGACCACGCTGCACGCGGCTCCCCCGCATGAGTTGCTGAGCGACTGGCTGCCCCGCCAGCGGTGGTTCGCGCTCAAGGGGTTCGGCGAGCCGCGGCTGAGCCGGGCCGGGCAGCTGCGCCTGGCCGACCCCTCCGGCCGGGTGGGGATCGAGGTGCACCTGATCGGCGTCGAGGCGGGCCCGGCCCGGGCCACCTACCAGGTGCCGCTGACCTACCGCGACGCCCCGGAGCCCTCGCTCGCGCATGCCCTGGTCGGCACGGTCGAGGCGCCCGACGGGAGCCCGCAATGGATCTACGACGGGCCCTACGACCCGGCCTTCGTCGCCGCGTGGCTGCGCCTGGTGGCCTCCGGCGGCGAGGTGAGCTCCGACGCGGGCCCGGACGGCGGGTGCGCGCTCGGCGTGCGCCAGCCGGGCACGACCCCGCCCGAGGTCGACCGCCCGTCCCGGGTGCTCTCCGCGGAGCAGTCCAACACCTCGGTGATCGTCGGGGGCGACGGCGACCCGGATCCGGTGATCCTCAAGCTGTTCCGGGTGCTGCAGCCGGGCCGCAACCCCGACGTCGCGGTGACCTCCTCGCTGACCGCCGCTGGCTGCACGGACGTGCCCCGGCTGATCGGCTGGGTGGAGGGAGAGTGGCGGGACCCGGACGGGCGGCGCGCCCGGGGGCACCTCACCTCGGTCTCGGAGTTCTTCGCGGACGGGCGGGACGCCTGGCAGCTGGCCTGCGTGGCCGTCGAGACAGGGCAGGACTTCACCGCGGAGGCGGCGGAGCTGGGCCGCGTCACCGCCGAGGTGCACGCGGCGCTGGCCGCGGCGCTGCCCACCCGGCAGACCGGCCCGAGGCAGCTCGCCGAACTCGCCGACCACCTGAACGACCGGCTGGACTGGGCCCGCGGCGCCGTCCCGGAGCTGGAGGTGTACGCCGCCGCGGCGCGGGACGCGGTCGAGGCGGTCCGCCAGGTCCAGGCCACACCGCCGGCGCAGCGCATCCACGGCGACCTGCACCTCGGCCAGGTGCTGGCCACCGGCCGCCGGGGCTGGGTGCTGCTGGACTTCGAGGGTGAGCCGCTGCGGCCGCTGGCCGAGCGCAACCAGCTGGACCTGACGGTGCGCGACATCGCCGGGATGCTCCGCTCGTTCGACTACGCCGCCCGCCACACGGTGATCGGCCTGCCCGGGGACGACGACCGCACGGTCGCGGCGGCCGCCTGGGTCACCGCCTGCCGCGAGGCGTACCTGGACGGCTACGCCGCCGGCGGCGGGCGGGACGCCCGGGCCGACGCCGTGCTGCTGCGCGCGCTCGAGCTGGACAAGGCGCTGTACGAGGTGGTCTACGAGTTCCGGCACCGGCCCGACTGGCTGGGCATCCCGCTGCAGGCGGTCGGCAAGCTGCTCGGCGGCTGAGGCGCGACGCCGCCTGCGCGGGGCCTAGCGCGGCGGGAGCAGCAGCGCGAACCCGGCGCCTCCCTCCGGTGCCTGCCGAGCCTCGGCGTGCCCGCCGAGCTTGCGGGCCAGCTCACCGACCAACGCCAGAGCGGACCCGTCGCCGTCCCTCTTGTCCCCACGCTGGTGCTCGGTCGAGCGGGTCCGGTCGAACGCGTCCGCCAGCTCCTGCCGGTCACGGCTCGGGCCGCCGTCGCGGACCTCCAGCCGGACCCACCCGTTCGCCTCGGCGCGGGCGCTGATCACCAGCGGCGCCTCCGCGGGCAGACCGCGCAGCGCGTTGTCGACCAGCGTGTCCACCGCCTGCCGGACCCGCTGGGGATCGGTGCGCAGCGGCAGCGGCTCCCGAGGGGCCTCCACGGACAGCCGGACACCTGCGGCCTGCGCCCGCGGCTGCCACGCCTTGGCGGCGCCGCGGACCAGCGCCGCTGCGTCGGCGTCGGCGACCTCGATGGTGAAGTCGGGGGACTCGACCGCGACGAGCGCCGTCATCTCCTCCAGCCGCCGCTGCAGCCGCAGCGCCTCGTTCCGGATCACGCCGCCCGCCTCGGCGGCCTCCGGCCCGCGCAGCGTGCCCGTCGCCAGGGACTCCCCATAGCCGGCGATCGCGGTCAGCGGGGTGCGCGTCTCCTGGGCGACGGCGACGAGGAAGCGCCGGCGGCCCTTCTCGCCCTCGTCCAGCGCCCCCGACAGGCTGTTCAGCGCCTGCGCGACGTCGGCGACCTCCATCGGGCCCTCGACCGGAACCTGAACCCCGCGCTCACCGCCGATCAGCAGGCGTGCGGCGTGCGAGACCTGGCGCAGCGGCCGGCTGATCCCCTGGGCCAGCGCGAGGCCGGCGACGCCTCCGCCGATCAGGCCCAGCCCCAGCGGCAGGAGCAGCCGCAGGCTCGGCCCGGGAACGTCGGACAGCGCCCGCTCCACGGGCTGGCGCAGGACGACCACCGTGCCGCCCTCGGCGAGCTTGCCCTGGATCATGACGTCCTGGCCGCCGACCGAGCGGACGTCGCCGAACCGCCCGCTGGACCGGATCTCGGTGAGGTCGGCGGCGGTCAGCGGAGCCGGTGCGGCGCCGCCCCGGTTGATCACGGTCATCGTGATCCCCCGCTGGCTCATCAGCAG
>JBKPQU010000096.1:0-3871 GCA_046734255.1 Actinomycetota bacterium | reverse complement strand
ACACCGAGGCCTTCCACCACCTCGTCGAGTCCTACCTCGGGCTGCCGTACCAGCAGGTGCTGCCCGAGGCGATCCCGCCCTGCGAGTGAGCCCGCCGTTCACCCACCTCCACGTCGCGTCCGGGTACTCGCTGCGCTACGGGGCCTCGACGCCCGCCGCGCTCGTGGAGGTCGCGGCCGCCCACGGGATGTCCGCCCTGGCGCTCACCGATCGCGACGGGCTCTACGGCGCGGTGAAGTTCGCCGCCGCCTGCCAGTCCGCCGGCCTGGCGCCGTTGCTGGGCGTCGACCTGGCGATCGAGCCCACGCCGGTCCGGGCGCGCCCGGCGGTGCCCCTTCCCCGGCGGACCCCAGCCCGCGGGGGATCCACCGTCGACCCGCGACACCCTCGGGTGACCGTGCTCGCCCTCGGCCAGGACGGGGCGGGCGGCCTGCCGGCCGGCGCGGGCTGGGGGCGGCTGTGCCGCCTGGTCTCGGCCACCCACCTGCGGGGCGAGCGCGGGGTGCCGGTCTGCGACCTCGACCTGATCGCCGAGCACGCGACGTCCGGCGACGGCGTGCCCGCGCTGGTCGTGCTGCTCGGCCCGGACTCGCAGTTCGGCCGGGCCGCCCTGGCCCGCCGTCCGGATCTGGCCCGAAGCGTGCTGGACCGCTGGCGGGCGGCGCTGCCGCTGGGATCGCTGGCGGTCGAGGTGGTCTGCCACCGCGGTCCCGAGGGGAGCCCGGCCAGCCTCGGCCACGCCGCCAGGATGCTCGAGATCGCCCGCGCCGTCGGCGTTCCCGCGGTGCTGACCAACGCCGTCCGGTACGCCACCCCGGACGGCGGGGCGACCGTCGACGTCCTCGACGCCGCCCGCCGGCTGGTCCCGCTGGACGACCGGCACGTCGACCGGGTCACCTCCCAGGGGTTCCTGGCGTCCGGGGAGCACATGGCCGGGCTCGCCCGCGAGGTGGCCCGGGCGGCGGGGGAGGGCCACGCCGTCGACCTGCTCGCGGCCACCGAGGCCCTGGCTCGCCGCTGCCGGCTGGATCCCGGCGCTGACGTCGGCCTGAACACCGTGCACTTCCCGGAGGCCTCCGTGCTCGACCTGGCGGCGGGCCAGAGCCTGGACGCGCGGCTGCGGGAGCGCTGCGGGGGCGGGATCGCCCGCTGCTACCCGGGTGCGGGTGCCCGGCAGCAGCGCGCGATCGAGCACCGGCTGGACGCCGAGCTGGCCGCGATCGCCTCCCTCGGCTACGCCGCCTACTTCCTCACCGTCGGCAAGGTGTGCGAGCTGATCCGCGGCCTGGGGATCCGCGTCGCCGCCCGCGGCTCGGGGGCCGGCAGCCTGGTCAACCACCTGCTGGGGATCTCCGCCGTGGACCCGCTCCGCCATCACCTGCTGATGGAGCGGTTCCTCACCCCGCTGCGCGCCCAGCTCCCGGACATCGACATCGACGTGGAGTCCGCCCGGCGCGCCGAGGTCTACGAGGCGATCCTGACCACGTTCGGGGCGGAGCGGGTGACCTGCGTGTCGATGATGGACACCTACCGGATCCGGCACGCCATCCGGGACGCCGGGGCCGCGCTCGGCCTGCCGCCGGCCGATGTGGACACGATCGCCAAGTCGTTCCCGCACATCCGGGCCCGCGACGTCCGGCTCGCCGTCGCCGAGCTGCCCGAGCTGCGCGCCTCGGGCCTGGCGTCCCGCCACCTCGACCTGCTCTTCGACCTGGTCGAGCGGCTGGACGGCCTGCCCCGGCACGTGGCCCTGCACCCCTGCGGGGTGGTGCTGTCCGACGCCGGCCTGCTGGACCGCACGCCGGTGGAGTCGAGCTGGCTCGGCTTCCCGATGAGCCAGTTCGACAAGGACGACGTCGAGCACGTCGGGCTGCTCAAGCTGGACGTGCTCGGGATCCGCATGCAGTCGGCGATGTCCTACGCCGTCGAGGAGATCGTCCGGGTGGACGGCCCGGCCGCGGCCGAAGCCGGCACCCACCCGCAGGACGCGCCCTACCTGGAACCGTCCAGCGGGCGGATCGACCTGGACGCCGTCCCGCTGGACGACGAGACGACCTTCCGGCTGATCCGCAGCACCCACACCCTCGGCTGCTTCCAGATCGAGTCCCCCGGCCAGCGTGAGCTGGTCGGCAGGTTCGCGCCGGAGACGTTCAACGACCTGATCATCGACATCTCGCTGTTCCGGCCCGGGCCGGTGAAGTCCGACATGGTCACCCCGTTCCTGCGGGCCCGGCAGGGCTGGGACGACCCGCAGTACATCCACCCGACGCTCCGGCGGGTCCTGGAGGAGACCAGCGGGGTGGTGGTCTTCCACGAGCAGGTGCTCGAGCTGGTCTCGATCACCACCGGGTGCACCCTCGCCGAGGCCGACGAGATCCGCCGCGCGATGGGGTCGGCCGACGGCCAGCGGGAGGTGGAGGACTGGTGGCGCCCCCGGGCCAGGGCCGCCGGCTACGACCCGCAGACCTGCCAGCGGATCTGGGAGGTGCTCAAGGCCTTCGCCTCGTTCGGGTTCTGCAAGGCGCATGCCGCGGCGTTCGCGATGCCGACCTACCAGTCGGCGTGGCTGAAGGCGCACCACCCCGCCGCGTTCTTCGCCGGGGTGCTCACCCACGACCCCGGGATGTATCCCAAGCGGCTGATCCTGGACGACGCCCGCAACCTCGGCATCGCCGTCCTTCCCCTGGACGTCAACGTCTCCGACGCCACCTACCGGGTGGAGAAGCTGCCCGCCGACCTGCTCGACCGCCCGGCCGACCGCCCGCCGGCCGACCTGCCGGACGGGCGCCGGTACGGCATCCGCCTGTCGCTGGCGGACGTCAAGGGGATCAGCGACTCCGAGGTGGCCCGCGTGGTCGCGAGCCGGCCCTTCCACTCGCTGTCCGACTTCTGGCACCGCGCTCAGGTGTCCCGGCCCGTGGTGGAGCGGCTGATCGTCACGGGCGGCTTCGACGACCTGTACGGCCTGGGCCCGCGTCTGCCGGTGCGTCGACGCAGCCGGGTGACCCGGCGCGACCTGCTGCTCCAGCTCGCCGACCTGGACCGCTGGACCCGCTCCGCGCGACCCGCCCGTCCGGCCCCGCGCATACCCGGGCAGACCAGCCCCACCGGGATGGCCGACGCGGTCCGCGTGGCGGCCGCCCGGCAGTCCCAGGCGCCGCGGGAGGTGCCGCCGCCGCAGGCCCATCCGGTGCAGCTGGCCCTCGACCTCGGCGACGCCCCGGACGAGACGATGGCGAGCGGCCTGCCGGAGATGACCGACGCCGAGCGGGTCCGGGCGGAGCTGGAGGTGCTGGGCCTGGACGCGAGCCGGCACGTCCTGCACTTCTACGCACCGCTGCTGGACGCCCTCGGGGTCACCCGGGCCCGCGACGTGCTCGACCGGCGCAATCGCTCGGAGCTCATGGTCGCCGGGGTGAAGGTGGCCACCCAGACCCCGCCGGTCCGTTCCGGCCGCCGGGTGGTCTTCCTCACCCTGGACGACACCACCGGCCCGGTCGACGCCACGTTCTTCGAGGACGCCCAGGGCCCCTACGCCGGGACGGTCTTCCACTCCTGGCTGTTGCTGGTCCGCGGGGTGCTGCGGCGCACCGGCCCGCGAGGGGTGTCGCTGCGCGCCACCGGCGCCTGGGAGCTGCCGGTGCTCTGGGATGCCTGGACCGAGGGCGGGCTGGAGGCGGTCCGGGCCCTGCTGACCCGGGAGATGACCGAGGAGACGGACGCCAGGGTCGGGCGCCGGGCCTCCCGCCGGGCGCCGGCGCGGCCCCCGGTCGCCGAGTTCGGCGGGGGGATCCTCGCCGAGCCCACCGACCACGAGGTGGCCGCCGGGCTGCCGGTGGGCGACCGGTCCGGCCGGGCCGGCGGCATGGGC
>JBKPQU010000095.1:0-7710 GCA_046734255.1 Actinomycetota bacterium | reverse complement strand
CCCCGGCATACGCGAGCGGCAGTTCCACGTTGGCGAGCGCCGACGTGCGCGGGATCAGATTGAAGGACTGGAAGACGAATCCGATCTTCCGGTTGCGGATCAGCGACTGCTGCCGCTCGTCCAGATGCCGGGTGTCGATGCCGTCCAACCGGTACCGCCCGGCCGACGGCGCGTCCAGGACGCCGATGATGTGCATCAGCGTGGACTTGCCCGACCCGGAGACGCCCATCACGGCCACGTACTCACCGCGGTACACCCGGAGGTCGACCCCGGCCAAGGCGTGCACCGCGGTGTCGCCCGACCCGTAGGTCTTGACCACGCCCCTGAGGTCCACCACCGGACGCCGGATCGCGGCCCGACCTACTCCGGTCGCCAGACCGATCGGGTGATCGGTCAGGCGACCGGTCGGGGCACCGGTCACGGCGGCCCTCCGATCCGCCCAACCGGGCCGCCGAACGGCGGCACTCCTGTGCTCGTGCCCGACCCCGACGTGCTGGCCAGCACCACGGTCTCGCCCTCGGTGAGCCCGCTGACGATCTGCGTGCTGCTGGCGCCCTCCAGCCCGGTCTGCACCGGGACGACGACCTGGGTCCCGTTGCGGATCACGGTGACCGTCGAGATGCGGCCCCGCGTGGTGATCGCAGCCGTGGGGACGCTGAGGGTGTCCTGCGCCTCGCCGGTGATGATCGTCACGCTCGCGGTCGCACCCAGCCGGGCGCCGTCCGGGACCGACTCGAGCGTCACGGTCACCGGGTACTGCACGACGTTGTTGCTCGT
The DNA here is from genome assembly GCA_046734255.1 of Actinomycetota bacterium. Lineage (GTDB taxonomy): Bacteria > Actinomycetota > Actinomycetes > Actinomycetales > Kineosporiaceae > JBKPQU01. The sequence continues at coordinate 6,933 of JBKPQU010000095.1, read as the reverse complement.
GCTGCTCTCCAGCGCGACGTTCGTGACCGTGCCGTCCAGCGTGCTTCCCGACGCCGTCAGCGTCACCCGGGCCGGCTGGCCGGTCTTGACGTTCGTGACGTCCGCCTCGGCGATGTTCGTGGTGACCGACATCCGGGTCAGGTCGGCGATCACGATGAACCCCGAGCCGCTGGAGGAGCTGGACGAGCTACCCGTGTTGCCGTTGCCGCCGGCGCCACCGCCGCCGCTGCTACCGGAGCTGCCGGAGCTGCCGGAGCTGCTGGAGCTGCTGGAGCTGCTGGACGAGGACGACGACGAGCCGCCGCCGCTGACCTGCTCGCCGACCGATGCCGAGATCGACAGCACGGTGCCGGCCTGCGGGGCACGCAGTGTTGTGGCGTCCACGGCCACCTGGGCCTGCTCGACCTGAGCCTTCGCGGACTGCAGCGATGACTGCGCCTGGGCCAGCTGCAACGGGGTCGGCGTCGCGGCGTCGGAGGCCGCCGTGGCCTCCTGCTGGGCGAGCTGGTTCTTCGCGGACGCCACCTGCAGCTCCGCCTGGCTGACCGACTGGGCGTCCTTCAGCGCCGTCTGGGCGGCGTTCTGCTTGGCGGCCGTCACCTGGGCCTGGGTGCCGGTGCCGGCGGCGAGGGCGGCCTCGGCCGCGGCCACGAGGCTGGCCTGCTGCCGGGCGTCCAGCGCCTGCTGCCGCCGCGCCTGGGTCAGCGAGTTCTGCGCCAAGGTCACCGACAACCGCGCCGACGCGACCGCGATCTGGTCCCTGGTGCGGTCGATGGCGGACTGACCGGCCGCCGTCTGGTCGTAGGAGGCCTGCGCGGTGGCGAGCTGGGCCTCGGCGGCCGCGAGGTCCTGCTGGGCGCTCCCGGGGTCGATCGTCGCGAGGACCTGCCCGGTGCGCACGTGCTGGCCCACCGTGACGTCGACGGCGGTCAGCGTCCCGGAGTTCGTGAAGTTGACGCCCACCTGCGCCGCGCTCTCGGTGTTGCCGGAGCCGCTGACGCTCGCGGTCAGCGTGCCGCGGGTGACGGTGGCGTTGCGGCTGGACACCGTCTGGGTCCGGCCCGGGTCACCGACCGAGAGGTAGCCCCACGTGGCGAGGCCGATCAGGAGCACGGCCAGGCCACCGTTGATCCACATCGCGCGGGACAGCCGGGGCCTGGCGAGTGCGGAGCCCACCCTGCGCAGCGGGCTCACCGAGGTGATGCCGATCTGTCCGAGCCGGCCATCGATGACCTCCTCAAACCGGACACATCGCCGTCGGTGCGATCCGCGCCGATGGTGGCCGCCGCAGCTGACAGGCGGCTGGAAAGCCGCTGCGAAGTAGCCGCAACTGGATCCCGGGCCCGCTGCACACGATCACGCAGCAACATCGCTGGACCCGGCAGCAGAACCGGCGTCGTGCAGGACGGGGTCCTGTTCGACACCCCGGTCTGAACGTCTCGGGAGAAGTCTCAGGAGACCGGCAGCCGCCGGTCGGCGGCCTGCCCGGCGCTCAGTCCAGGTCGGGCAGCCCCTGGCCGACCGCCGGCGCGTTCCCGGCCGTGTCCGGTCGTGACCGGCTCGGCATCACCCGCTTGGGCTCCCCCGGCATCTTCGGGTAGTTGGGCGGGTACGGCAGGTCGCCCAACCCGCCCGCCTCGTCGCGGTCGGCCAACTCCAGCAACGGCTCCAGCGTGTGCGCGACGGCGTCCAGGCCGGCCATCGGGTCGCCGCGCTCGCTCAACCGGGCGGGCACGGTCGCGATCGTCAGGTCCTCCGGCGCGACGTCGACCAGCTCCTCCCAGGTCACCGGCGTGGAAACGGTCGCGCGGGGGCGGCGGCGCGCCGAGTACGCGCTGGCGATCGTGCGGTCTCGCGCGTTCTGGTTGTAGTCGATGAACACCGCCTCGCCGCGCTCCTCCTTCCACCACGCCGTCGTCACCCGGCCACCGGCGCGACGCTCCACCTCGCGCGCGAACGCGATCGCCGCCCGGCGCACCTCGATGAACCCCCAGCGCGGCTCGATCCGCAGGTACACGTGGATCCCCCGGCCGCCCGAGGTCTTCGGGAAGCCGGCGTAGCCCAGCTCCTCCAGCAGTGGGCGGACGACGTCCAGGGCGACCGCGCGGGCGTGGCCGAAGTCCGTGCCGGGCTGGGGATCCAGGTCGATCCGCAGCTCGTCGGGGTGATCGACGTCGTCGCAGCGGGCGTGCCACGGATGGAAGGTCACGGTGCCGAGATTGGCGGCCCAGACCACGGTCGCCGGGTGCTCCACCCGGATGGCGTCAGCGTGCCGGCCGGAGGGGAAGGTCACCCGGCAGGTCTGGACGAACTCCGGCGCGTAGCTCGGTGCCCTCTTCTGGTAGACCTCCTCGCCGTCGATCCCGTCCGGGAACCGCTGCAGGTAGGTGGGTCTGCCGCGCAGCGCCGTGACGATCGCTCCGGCCTCGGCGACCGAGCGGTAGTACTCGACCAGGTGGCGCTTGGTGCCGCCGTCGCTGCCGAGCTCGGGGAAGTAGACCTTGTCGGGGTTGGTCAGCCGGACGGCGATCCCGCCGACGTCCAGCTCCTCTGCCGGGGCCTTCACCGGGCCAGCACCTGCGCGAGGTCGTAATGGCTGGGGATGTCGAGCTGGTCGTAGCCGCACTGGTCGGGCGACTTGTCGGGTCGCCAGCGCAGGAAGCGCGCGGCGTGCCGGAACCGGTCACCCTCCATCTGGTCGTACTCCACCTCGACCACGAGCTCCGGTCGCAACGGCACCCAGGAGTTGTCCTTGCGCGCGTTCCACCGGTTCGCCTCCCCGCCGGCGACCACGTCCGGGCCGACCCGCAGGGGGTCCAGTTCGGCCAGCAGCTGCTTGCGGCGGGCGACGCTGAACGCGGCCGCGGCACCGACCATGTGCAGCCGCCGACCCCCCTCGCCGCGCCACCCGGGCCCCCAGTCGGCGGTCCACTCCCAGCCCTCGTCATCGGAGGCCGGCGCGTACAGGCCGAGCAGCATCGAGCCGATCCCCTCGCCGCTCTTGTGCCGCCGGTATCCGATCACGACGCAGTCGGCCGTCCGGTGATGCTTGACCTTCACCATCACTCGCTGGTCGGGCAGGTATGCCATGTCGACGGGCTTGGCCACCACGCCGTCCAGCCCCGCGCCCTCGAAGGTGGAGAACCACTCCCGGGCCAGGGCCGGGTCGTCGGTGACCGCGGTGAGGTGGCAGGTCGGTCCGGCGCCGGCCATCGCCTCCTCCAACCGCCTGCGCCGCGCGGCGAACGGTTGGTCGAGCAGGGACTCGTCGCCGATCGCCAGCAGGTCGAAGGCGACGAAGTGTGCGGGGGTCTTCTCCGCGAGCATGCGGATCCGGGACTCCGCGGGGTGGATGCGCTGGCCGAGGGCATCCCAGTCCAGCCGGTCGTGACCGGTCGCCGGATCGCCGTCCGGGCCCGGCACGCGGCGCGGGACGACGAGCTCGCCGTCCACGACGCAGCGGGCCGGAAGTTCCGCCCGCACGGCCTCGACGATCTCGGGGAAATAGCGGGTCAGCGGGCGCTCGTTGCGCGAGCCGAGCACGACCTCCTCCCCGTCGGTGAACACCAGGCAGCGGAAGCCGTCCCACTTCGGCTCGTACAGCCAGCGCCGGCCGTCGCCGTCGGTCGGCTGGTCCGGGACCTCGTCCCGGGCGGAGGACAGCATCGGCTTGACCGGCGGGACGACGGGCAGTCTCACCCCACCCAGCCTGGCACATCGCGGGCCGGAGCCGCCCCGTGGCCCGGACAGGAGCCATCAACGGGTACGACAATTACCACAATGTAATTTACTCAGTGCCAACAAGGCATTGCGGTGCGCAATGCCGCCGAGCTCCGTCGGCGCGCATATTATTCGGTCCGCGGGCCCCCGCGGCATTTCTTCGTCGCCTCGCACCCACCCCGACCCGGGGTGCCCGAGCGCCTGATAGGGGGCGCGAAAGCCACGATTTGTCGCACGGACAATCACCGCGCGCACGCCGCAGGGAGCGCGCACGGTGTGACAAAACCCTGGAGCGGTGCGGGCGCCTCGAGTCGTCCACACCGCTCCAGGGTCGGATCGCGGTCCGAGGATTCAGTTGGCCCTCTCGTAGGCGCCCATCACCTCGGCCGAAACCCGGCCCCGATCACTGACCTGGTAACCGTGTTTGCGTGCCCACGCGCGCACCTCGCCCAGATCCGTCCGGCCAGAGCGGGATCCTGACCTCGCCGCCCGTGAACGCCCGGAGGACCGGCCGCCGACCTTACGCGCGTGACCGACCCACTCGCTGAGAGAATCGCGAAGTCTGGCGGCATTCGCCGACGACAAGTCGATCTCGTAGGAGACGCCGTCCAGCCCGAAGGCCACGGACTCTTCGGCCTCGCCTCCGTCGACGTCGTCAACAAGAATCACCTGGACCTTCTGCGCCATAAGTGCTCCTGTCGAGAGCGAACGGGGATTGACAACATCGATGATAGCCGCAGATGGCCGGCCTTTGAAAAGGCCAGGATCGCAGGGAACCGGAAACTGCTCAATTGCTCCGAAGCCCGCCGGCCCGGCCGGCTTTAGCGCGAGGTGAATGCGCTCGGATCCGCCGAAAACTCCTGCCCCCGATTCATCCCGGCTCCTGCTCGGAGGATTCCTGGTCCGCGGCGGCTTCCCATCGGGCCTGGGCCGCGCGTTCGCGGCGGTCCGCGCTGATCAATGCCCGGATCGCCAACCAGAACAGGAACAGCACCCCGAGCGACGGAATGATCGCCTCCAGGAACTTCATCTCCCCACGGTAGACGCACCCGCCGGGGGTCGGCCGCCACCCTATTCGGGGCGCACGAAGGGGAACAGGATCGTCTCCCGGATGCCCAGACCGGTCAGCGCCATCAGGAGCCGGTCCAGGCCCATGCCCATCCCGCCGGTCGGCGGCATGCCGTACTCCAGCGCGCGGAGGAAGTCCTCGTCCACCCGCATCGCCTCGGCGTCCCCACGGCTGGCCAGCCGCGCCTGGGCGAGGAACCGCTCCCGCTGGACCACCGGGTCGACGAGCTCGGAGTAGCCCGTCGCCAGCTCGACGCTGCGGACGTACAGGTCCCACTTCTCGGTGAGCCCTGGGGTCTCGCGGTGCGCCCGGACGAGCGGCGAGGTCTCCTCGGGGTAGTCCCGGACGAAGGTCGGCGCGTGCAGCGAGGGGACGACCAGCTTCTCGAACAGTTCCTCGGCGAGCTTTCCCGGGCCGTAGTGGGCGAGCACCGGTACGTCGAGCTTCTCCGCGTACGCCACCAGCCGGTCCATCGGGGTCGTGACGTCGACCGGCTCGCCGAGCGCCTCGGACAGCGAGCCGTACAGCGTGGTCGACGCCCAGGGACCGCCCACGTCGTATTCGGTCCCGTCGGCCAGGGTCACGACGGTCGAGCCGTACACCGCGAGCGCCGCCTCCTGGAGGAGATCCCGGCTCAGTTCGGCCACGGTGTCGTAGTCGCCGTAGGCCTGGTATGCCTCGATCATCGTGAACTCCGGCGAATGCGTGGAGTCCGCGCCCTCGTTGCGGAAGTTCCGGTTTATCTCGAAGACCTTCTCGATCCCGCCGACGATGCAGCGCTTGAGGAACAGCTCAGGGGCGATCCGCAGGTAGAGGTCGACATCGTAGGCGTTGAGGTGCGTGCGGAACGGTCGCGCCGCCGCCCCGCCGTGCTGCACCTGCAGCATCGGCGTCTCGACCTCCAGGAACCCCCTGCGGTGGAAGGACTCCCGGACCGATGCCACGACGGCGATGCGGGTCCGCGCGATCTCCCGCGCGGCCGGGCGCACGATCAGGTCGACGTAGCGCTGCCGGACCCGGGACTCCTCGGACATGTCCTTGTGCAACACGGGAAGCGGTCGCAGCGCCTTCGCCGCCATCTCCCACCGGTCGGCCATCACCGACAGCTCGCCGCGCCGGGAGGCGACCACCTCGCCGTGCACGAAGACGACGTCGCCGAGGTCGACGTCGGCCTTCCACGCCGCGAGCGCGGCGTCCCCGACCTCGCCCAGCGACAGCATCACCTGCAGCCGGGCACCCTCGCCGTCCTGGAGAGTGGCGAAGCAGAGCTTGCCGGTGTTACGGACGTAAACGACCCGTCCGGCCACGCCGACCACCTGGCCCGTCCGCGCGCCCGGTGCCAGGTCGCCGAACGCCTCGCGCAGCTCGCCCAGGCCGTGCGTGCGCGGCACGGCGACCGGGTAGGCCTCACCGCCAGACCCGATGATCCGCTCGCGCTTCTCCTGCCGGATCTGGATCTGCTCGGGCAGGTGCTCGGTCCGGTTCTCATCCGGTTCGGCGGCGTCGTCGGGTCGGTCGGTCACGGGCTCACAGGGTACGTCACGCACTGCCCCCGGCCGGCGCATCGTTCGCGACACCGACGAACTCCAGCGCCAGAACGGCGGCGTCGTCGTCCATCCGGTCGCCGGTGAACGCGGCCAGCTCGGCCATCAGCGCGTCCAGCCCCGAGTCAAGATCGCGGCCCTTCAGGCACCGCTGGATCGCCGGGACCGCCTCGAAGAAGGCGCTGCCGCGGTGGGCGTCCAGCACGCCGTCGGTGAGCATGACCAGCCTGTCGCCGTGCTCCAGCCGCCAGCTCAGGTAGCCGGGTGCCCGCTCGAGCAGGCTCACCCGGGGGTCCACCGGGCCCGGCTCCAGCAGCCGGGGTGTCGACCCGTCCGCGCGCAGCAGCAGCGGCGCCGAATGACCGCAGCACACCACCTCCAGCGCGCCGTCCCTGCGCACCTCGCCGAGCACGACGGTGGCGAACTCACCGGCCTGCGCGGAGTTCCCGTGCGCGGCGGTGCGGCCGGAGGAGGCGTCGAGCTCTCTGGCCAGGTCGACGAGGTCCGCGGACTGGAAGGCGCGCTCCCGGAAGGAGTCGATCACCTGCCCCGCCCGCCGGGCGGCGTCCACGCCGGACCCCGCCACGTCGCCGACCACCC
>JBKPQU010000094.1:0-8616 GCA_046734255.1 Actinomycetota bacterium | reverse complement strand
GAGGAGGCGGTCGGCGACGGCGGGTAGCTCGTCGGCGTCGGTGAGGTCCTCGCACACCACAACGAACTCGTCCCCGCCCAGCCGAGCTGCGGTGTCGCTACCGCGCAACACGCCGACCAGCCGCCTCCCCACCTCGACCAGCAGCTGGTCCCCCGCAGTGTGGCCGAGCGAGTCGTTGACCGACTTGAAGTGGTCGAGATCGAGGAAGATCACCCCGACCTGGGTCCCGTTCCGCTTCGCCCGGGCGAGCGCCTGCGTGAGGTGGTCATGCATGAGGTGGCGGTTGGGCAGGCCGGTGAGCCCATCGTGCAGGGCTTGGCGGGTGAGGTCGGCCTCGGCCGCCTTCTGGGCGGTGATGTCCGCGATCTGGCTCACCGCGTACGCGGGCTTGCCGGCCTCGTTGGTGATCGCGACAGTGGACAGCTGTCCCCACACGTAGTGGCCGGCGGCGTGCCGGTACCGCTTCTCCGTGCGCCACGAGGTCAGCCGCCCGGACGCCAGGCCTTGCGCCGCCACCTTGCTCGCGGCCGCCTCGTCCGGGTGGCCCAGCTGCTGGAAGTTGAGCTCGAGCAGCTCCGGCTCGCTGTAGCCGAGGAACCGGCACAGGGCAAGGTTCACTCGCAGCAGCCGTCCCAGGTTCGGAGGTTCCAGGCTGGCCAGGGCCATCCCGATCAGCGCGTCGTCGAAGGCGAGCCGGAACCGCTCCTCCGACTCCCGAAGAGCCGCTTCACGGAGCTTGGCCTCAGTGACGTCCCGGATGGCCGCCGTGACCAGGAGCCCGCGGTGGGTCTGCGCCGGGCTGAGCCGGATCTCGACCGGGATTTCCCGCCCGTCCTTGCAGAGCGCGTTGAGGCTCACCCCCGAGCCCATCGAGCGGGTGTGCGCGTTGCCGGCGTGCGTCGCGCGGTACTCGCCATGGAAGTCTCGGAACGCCTCGGGGAGCAGGAGCTCGACGCTGCTGCCGACCAGTTCGGCGCCGTCGTAGCCGAAGATCTCGCGAGTCTGGCGGTTGGCCAGCTGGATGACGCCGCCCTCGTCGACCATGACCATGGCGTCCGGTGCCGCCTCGAGGAGTGCCCGGAAGCGCTCCTCCGAGGCGGCCAGGTCGGCGGTGCGTTCCCGGACCCTTCGGTCGAGGCTGGCATGAGCCTGCGCCAGCTCGCGCATGGCCCGGCGCAGGCAGGCGTCCGAGCGCTCCAGCACCACCGCGGCCCGCCAGATCGTCACCGTCAGGACTGACGCCGCCCCGATCACCATCACCGCAAGGGCGAACTCGGTCCCGAACAACCCGCGCCGCTGCCCCTGCTGGCAGAGCCACCCGATCAGGGGTAGCACGACCAGGACGACGGGCAGCAGCCGGCGCAGGATGACGGCTCCCGGCGTGGTGTCCCGGACAAGGCGCGGCACCGCGCCGTCCGGGACAGCGCTCAGCAGGCCGATGGCCACCCCGGCAAGGCCGATCGCCGTGTTCAGGGCCATGGCCGAGCCTGCGTTGATGGAGTACAGGTGCCGAGCGCCGTACACGAAGCCCAGGATCGCCATCAACGAGCCAGTGAGGCTGAGCAAGCACAGCGCCTGGGTAATCCGCCGCCGGCCCATCGCATGGGCCCCCACTGCCATCACGAGCAGGAGGATCTCCAGCCCCGTAGCGAGCGCGACGCGGCCGCTCTGACCGCCTCCCGCGACCCTGGCGGTGAAGGGGAAATGATCGACACCGACATCACGCCCGGTCGCGTACTCCAGCAGGGCCAGCACGACCACGGCCCCGGCGGCGGTGGCCGCTATCAGGTCGGCGCGAGCCGGCCACGGTGGGGTCACGCGGCCGGCCAGAGCCGTGCCCAACAGGATGAAGCACGTGGCAGCTGCCGGTTTCATGCTCGGGCACCCCGATGCCAGCTGCACCAGCCGCTGGCTACCGGTCGCCCAGCCGAGCAACACCGCGGACCCCAGGGCGATGGACGCCGCACTCATCGCCCACGTCGCGCCGTACAGCAGGGCAGGGTCTCCGGTCTGCAGGACCGTCCTGTCCTCGGGGTCGGATTCCACGGGCGCCGCCTAGTGATCCAGCCGATGGGCTACCCGAGAAGGCGTGGCGCAACCGGCAAGGGTGCGCTCACGCACTGAACGCAGCCCGTCACTGTGAGTACCATGCCCGAGCCAGTGTAGGCGGCATCGTCCCGAATCGGAGCAAAGAAGCAACCAAAAGCTCGCTGAGACGCCGAGCGGAGCATGTGCGGCGGCCGGAGCCAAGATCCTCAGCGCGCACGCGCTGCAGCAGTCGTAGCTCCCCGCGAGAACGACGATGATCTGCGTGGTCGCGTTGATCCGCGTCTATTCTCGTCGGGGACCGATCGTGCCATCCTCGCGGGAGGGACAGTTTTCCAGGGGGCCGCCCAATGAACGATGAGTTGCGCGGGTGGATCTCGGAGGATGAGCCGCAAGGGGGCGCTGGCGGTGGGTTTCGCAAGCTGCCGGTGCTTGTAGCAGCTTCAGCTGTTGTGGGCGTTGTCGCAGGTGCGGCTTTGATGCACTTGTGGGATGACCCTAACTGGCTGTTTCGATCCGTTCCCCCGCTCGGCCTGCGGGTTTCGGCCGGGGAAAGTAACCCGTGGATCGCACTACCTGACCGAGGGGCAGGTGGCATCGCGATCATCCCACTGGTGCTCACCAACGAGGGAAAGCGGTCGATCATCTTGACCCAGGTGCAGGTCGCCGGCGTCGCCAGCAAACTCTCGACTGATCCCATCTACAACCTCGCCGGTGAGATTCCCGAAACACTTCGTCCGGGAATGTTCTCCGTCCTGCAGGTGCCGGTGGCCTTCGATTGCGCCGATAATCCGCGACCAGACCCCATCGTTACGTTCGTGGGCAGCCAACAGAATGGGCCCGAACAACGCCTTGTCGTCCATCCTGCCGGAGTAGAGGGCCGTGGCGGTGTGTGGGGGTTCGGAGATCCCTGCCTGCTTCGGTACTCAGGTTAGGCGGCGGCGACGACGAACCCTCCGCGCCGGACTATGACCCCTCAGCGTGAAGTCCGCCGGCGGCCAGGTGCACGAACGCGGCGGCGACGTCCTGCTCGGTTCGCGACACCTCAACGCGGCCGTCGACCGGTTTGATGGCCTTGGCAATCTGATCCGCGTCGGTTTCGGTGCCGAAGGCGAGCACGGTCAAGTCCGTGGGGGACCCGCGGCCGGCGAACTCGGCGAGCTGGGCGGCGAGGGTGCGCACCGTCAGGGAGTTCGGGTCGGCCTCGTTGCGCCCGTCGGTGAAGATCAGAACATGGTTGGGGACCGCCGCTGTGGGCCTGGCCGCCATGGTCTTGTATGCGGCGAGGGTCGTGTCGTACAGCCCGGTGCCCGTCTGCCGCACCGAAACTCTGTCGATCGCGAGGCCGGCCGCCTTCCGGTGCGCCGGGCTCATCGCTGCGACAGGTAGCAGTTTCAGGTAGTCGCGCGTCCCGTCGAGGTGGGTGCCGAACTCCCACAACCCGAGTTCGGCGTCGTTGGGCAGCATGTCTGCGACAGTGCGACACGCATCCCGGACCACGTCGATCAGAGGCGACCGGGCCCCAGGCGGGCGTGCTGCCATCGACCCTGACACGTCAATCACGAGGAGGATGTTCGCCCGCCGATCCGCCGGGTACCACGTGGCGAACACGTGGTCGAGGTGGTGCGGCGCCAGGACGGGGAAGGCCGGCGCTGTCACTGTGGGCAATCGGCCCGCGGCGTCACCTGGCGGGGGGCCGCCCCCTGGGGCACGCAAGCCGGCAGCCGCGACAGCGGCGACGCCGGCGGGCCCGGTCAGCGCGGCCTTGAGTCGCCTCAGCCCTACTGCAGCGGCAGGGTCGGCCATGCCTGTTTTGCTGGGGAGCCAGGTGAAGCGCAGCAGCGCGGTCTGGTCACGTCCGGTCAGAAGGACCAGGTCATTCCCCAGCTCGGGGAGGCGGCGCATCAGCGCGTACTCGGGCACCAGACCCACCTCACCCGAATGCTCCGGAAGCGCGATGTCGGCATCGACCACGGTGCGCGTCCTCGAGAACGCCTTGGACAGGGACAAGGCGGATGCGTTCATCCCGTCTCTCTCCCACACCGTCTCACCCAGGTCGCCAGCCGCTATCAGCCCGTCGACCGACTGGCGAGGATCGCGCAGCGCCAACCGGACACCGTCGGGGCGGGTCAGTAGGCGCGCCAGACCCTGCCAGGAGCCGCCGGCACGGCTGATCCGCTGCGCGGTTGCCCGGTCGGACACCATGAAGATCGGGCTGGTCGCCAGCACCTCCCCGGCCCCGACCTCGCGGCCGAACAGTTGCGGAGCCACCGCCTGCAACGAGGCATCATCGGCAATCCACACATCCGCGTTGGCCGCCTCGATCTCGAGGGGCGCCGCCTGACGATCCGCGATCGTCACATCAGCGCGGACACAAGGGGACCCGCCAGCCATGGTCGCCGACACGCGCTTCACCACCGGCGCAAACGTCGAGGACGTCACCACCCGCACCACCCCACACGCGGGCGGGGGCGCTGCGTCAGAACCCGCTCGGCCCTCGCTCCTGACGACCAGATACCCGACGATTGCCGCCACCACGGTCACCGCGGCCGCAGCGAACCAGAGCGGGACACGCCTGCGGGGCCGCTGGCGCCCGGCGGGAGCGACCAACTTATGGCGGCCACGCTGCGGCGTCGTGGTCATGGCCGACGCACGACACGCTCGAATCGACGTTCCCGGCTCACATTTGCTGCCCCTCCCCCCGTTCACAGCCATCGCCAGTGGTGCGGCGGCCAGCCAGTACCCGAACGGAACGAAACAGGCCCGATCATTGCACATTCAACCTATTCAGGACAGGGCGGAACCGACCAACATCATCCGGTCACCCTGTCTTCAGCGGCCCGCGATCGATCCTTGTCAGTACTCGGCCGTAGTCCGTGATCATGCGAGGGTGGCCGCTCGGGGAGGCTGGTGCCTGGGCCTGGCGCGGGGCCTCTGGGTTTGGCCGTGGTCCTGGTCTGGCCGGCGTCGGCGGGCGCGCAGACCGCGGCGACGTCCGGCACGTCTGGCGCGTCCGGTAAGGCGATCACCGAGGTCAACGTGACGAACGACCCGGCCCGGGACAACGGCCAGCCCAATGTCATTTCGCGTCTATGCAGCTACTGCTCGTTCGTCTGCTCGTCATCGTCGGTCACCGTCAGCACTATCAGCGGGCTGTGCTGCACCATCTCTTCCACGTCGGTACGGCCCCAGCGTTGCGCTGCGGCCTCCATCAGCGGACGGCGCTCGGCCAGGTCTGTCACCACGCGTGCGGTCGCGGGGATGTCCACCGGCGTCATCGACTGCTTCAGGTGCACGACGACGTGCGGGTCAGCCGTGATGTTGTGGATCCAGTCGCGCGTCCGGTCGGCCCGCGGCATGCCGCTGATGAAGAGCAGCCCGTCCTTGTCATGGAGGAAGATCTCGATCTTCCTCGGCTGGCCGGTCCTACGCCCGGTCGTCGTCAGGTCGATCACCTGGTTGTGATGAAGCGCGTTGACGGTGGCCTCGTCCACGTGTCCTCCGGCTCTGCGGCTCATCGTCGGGTTGACGATGGCGGTTCGCGATATCACTCCCAAGTCGTTTCTGCTTCCGGATCATCCCGGAAGCGTCCTGACTCGACGGAAACTGACATGAGCCAGGTAGCGCGCAGAGGGCGGTAAGGTCCCCGCGAGCTTCGGACGGTTGGGCTGAGGTCTTGCTACCTGGCGTCGTTCATGCTGCGCAGCAGCGACCAGTTCATCGACATCCGCCCAAGATCCCGGCGACCTACTGTGTCGATCGCATGGCAGCGCCGTCTCAACCTGCCAGTGCGGGAACTGCACCCACTCACAACCGTGGCGGCGAGGAGGGCCGAGGCCACCACGCGCCACCTGACTTCATGCGGTGCTCGGCTCCGAACCGGGACCTCGATCGGCCCTGTCACAATGGCGGGGCCCCCGCTAGGTGGCTGGCAAGACGAACATGTGGTGGGTGGCGGGAGACGTTGATGAACGGTGGCGCGGTGGCACTCGTGGTCGCCACCTTCCTGGCCTCGGCCGTTGAGGCGGTGGAGGCGCTAACCATCGTCCTCGCCGTGGGTGTCACCCGCGGATGGCGGTCCACCCTCGTCGGTGTCGGGGCCGCGATAGGCCTCCTTGCGCTGCTCATCCTGCTCATCGGCCCGCGGCTGGCATCGATCCCCATCGACATGCTGCGGCTTGTCGTCGGTGCGTTGCTGCTGGTCTTCGGATTGCAGTGGTTGCGCAAGGCGATCCTTCGGGCGAGCGGGCTGAAAGAGACACACGACGAGATCGCGGCCTTCGCGAAGGAGGCCGCGGCGGCGCGGTCCGCCCCTCCGGCCGACCCACGTTCGTTCGACGGTTACGCCTTCACCCTGGCGTTCAAAGGTGTGTCCCTGGAGGGCCTCGAGGTGGCCTTTATCGTCCTCACATTCGGCGCCACCCAGGGGAGCATCCCCCTGGCCGCCGCCGGAGCGGCCGCTGCCCTCGCCCTGGTTGTCCTCATCGGGGTGGTGCTGCGCGAGCCGCTGGCTCGGGTGCCGGAGAACGCGCTGAAGTTCGCCGTCGGGGTCTTGCTCACGTCCTTCGGGATCTTCTGGAGTGTGGAGGGAGCCGGGGGCTCCTGGCCCGGTGGGGATGCCGCCATCCCCGTGGTCGTGGTCGTGATCGGGGCCTATGCCCTCCTCGTAGTTTCCGTGCTTCGTCGCTGGGCCCCTTCGACGGTGAGCGGGGCTTCGCGATGAGCCGGCTCCGCGGGGTAGCGGTCTTCGCCTATGACTTCGTCATCGGCGACGACTGGCGGCTCGCGGTGGCCGTCGTGCTCGGGCTCGTGGTATCGGGTGTGCTGGCACACAACGGCGTGCCAGCGTGGTGGGCGCTGCCGCTGGTGGTGATGGTCTCGCTGGCTGTCTCGCTGCGTCGAGCCGTGCGAGTATCCAGCGACCCCTCGGACCAGCCGCCGGGCTGAACGGCGCGGAGGCCGTGAGACGCGAGCCGGGCGACGAAGAGCCGAGGCGGCTCGGGGTTCCTCAGGGCCGGGCGAAACTTCTGCGCCGGTACGGCGCCTTCACCGCCGCCATCGCCCTCGCCCCGTTCGACGAGTGAGCGGGGTCGAGCAGCGTGCGCACGGCCTCGTAGCCGGCCAGTGCGCCCGCCCCCACTTCGTTTATCACGAGTTGGTCACGGTGTGGTCTAGGATGCCCTGGTTCGCCCGTACCCGATCTGGAGAGTGTTCGTGCCCCGAGGCCGTCACCGTGTGGAGCCCACCAGGCGAGCCCTTCCTCGTCTCCCACGTCAGGTCCTGCGTCAGGTCCCGCATCCGGTCGTCGCCGCCGGCGTCGGCGTGGCGCTGCTGGGCGTGGCCCTGGTCGTCACCCTCTGGCCGAGCACCGGCTCGGGTCGGGCGACCCAGTCCGTCGCCGCTGCCGACGGCGGGCGGCGGGACGCCCTGGCTGCCGACGCCCTCCGGGCCGCGGCGGGCCTCAGGGCAGAGGAGAGAACCAGTCGGAACAGGACCGGCTCACGGACCCCCGCCGACACGGGGCCCGAGCCCGAACACGTCCCGGCCGTCGTGGGGCAGCTGTGGGCGACGACCGACGTCAACATCCGCTCCGGCCCGTCGGCCGGTCACGACCGCATCGGCAGCCTCGAGGCCCTCACGCGGGCCGACATCACCGGTGTGACCGAGAGCGGCTGGACCCAGGTGGTGACCGACGGGCGCGCCGGATGGGTCAGGTCCACGTACCTGTCCAAGTCGAAGCCGAAACCGCAGCCCAAGGCGGCGTCCCCGGGTGTGTCGGACGCGCCGTGCTCCATCAGCCCGGGCTTGGAGACGCACCTGACCTCGAACGCCCGATCGGTGTACCGCGCGGTGTGCGCCGCCTTCGGCGATTCTGTGTCATCCTTCGGCGGCTACCGCGCCGGGGACAGCGGCGACCACGGCAGCGGCAGGGCCGTGGACATCATGGTGTCCGGCGAGCCGGGATGGGACATCGCCCGCTACGTCCAGGCTCACGCCCGGGAGCTGGGTGTCACCTACGTGATCTACCAGCAGCAGATCTGGCTGGCCGGCAACCCGACCAGCCAGTGGAAGCGCATGGAGGATCGCGGCAGCAGGACCGCGAACCACTTCGATCACGTGCACGTCAGCGTCTCGTAGAAAGCCGAATAGTTAACGGCGTCCGGACTCAGCCGCCCGCCCAGGATGGCTGCGAGGGTGGGTCGTCAGTCGTGGATGGGGCGGTTTCCGATGGCGCTGACCATTGCGGGGTCGCGGTGGTCGAAGAACAGGGTGGCGCCGGTATCCATGGCGGCGATGCGGGCGATCTCGTCGTCGGTGAGGGTGAAGTCGAAGACGTCGAGATTCTGCGCCATCCGCTCGGCCGTGGGGAGCTGTTCGTCACCACGAAGCTGTGGGTGCAGGACACCGAGATGGTGGATCTGCAGCAGTTGACCGCCGACAACTTCACCGCCGAGACGGGGATCCGGGTCAACTACACCGTCCTTCCTGGGGAGGGTGAGTGCTTCGCCGGTGAGTTCGAGCTCGCCGACGGCGGGGTGGCGCAGCGTCTTGGTGGACGTGGTGTGGAAC
>JBKPQU010000093.1:0-3814 GCA_046734255.1 Actinomycetota bacterium | reverse complement strand
ACCGGCGGCCAGTCACCCTGGCGGGCCGAGCGCGGCGGGGTCACCGCGAGCCCGGCCGCGCGCGCGGTCCGGGTGGCCAGCTCCATCACCTCCGCCGGCGTCCGGTAGTTGACGGTAAGCTCGGCCACCCGCCAGTGCGCGGGGCGCAGCACCCGGCGCACCGCGCTCCAGGAGGCGAGGCCCCCCGCCGACCCGGTCTGCGCGACGTCACCGACCGCGGTGATCGACCGGGAGGGGACGCGCCTGGCGATCATCCGCCAGGCCATCGCGGACAGCTCCTGCGCCTCGTCGACGACCGCGTGCCCGAAGGCCCAGCCGGGGTCGGCCTGGGCCCGCTCCGCGAGCGTGCGGTCGGGTGCGGCCTCGGCGAAGCGGTCGGCCAGCATCTGCGGGGTCATCATCGCCGCCGCGTCACCGGAGCCCCTCAGTACCTCCTGGGCAAACTCCAACGCCTCGGTGCGCTCGTACGCCGCGCGGGCCGCCTCCAGCGCGCGCTTCCGGGCCGCCTGCGGCTCCTCACCGATCAGCTCCGCGAGCTCGTCCAGCAGCGGGACGTCGGCGGGGGTCCAGGCCGCTCCCGGCTCCCGGCGCAGCAGCAGCTGCTCGGCGGGGGTGAGGATGCCGTCGGCGGCCGCGGCGAGCCGCTCCGGTGAGCCGAACAGCCGCGCCAGCGTCCCGGTGGCGGTCAGCGGCATCCAGCGCAGGTTCACCTCGCGCCGGACGTCGGGGCTGGATCGCAGCTCGGCGGCGAGGTCCGCGCGGGTCTCCTCGTCCAGCGTGAGCCTGCGCGCCCTGGCGACCCGGTGGGTCAGGTCGTCGAGCACGTGCTTGACGAACGTGACCCGGGCGTCGTTGTGCGCGCGACCGGTCCGGCGGGCGCGTGTCCGGCCCTCGGCGACGACGTGCGGGTGCAGGGTGACCGTCTCCACGAGGCCGTCGCCGTCCCTGCCGTCGCCGCCCCTGCCGCCGCCGCCGTCGTCGCCGCCGCCGTTGAGGCCGTCGCCCGTGGCCGCAGGGTCGAGAGACCCGGGCGGGAGAGCCCGGGAGGAGTGATCGTCCAGCCGCAGCCGCACCGGAGTGGGGAACACGCGCTGCTGCTGCCGGACCCCCTCGCGCAGCACCGCCGCCATCCGCGCGTCGCCCTTCAGCGCGGCCACCTCCGGGGTCTCGCTTCCGACCGCCTGCACGCCGGGGACCAGCTCGGCCGGGGTCGCCAGCAGCACCCCGGTCTCGCCGAGCGCGGGCAGGACCTGCTCGATGTAGCGGAGGAAGACCGGGCTGGGCCCGACGACGAGCACGCCGCTGCGGGCGATCCGTTTCCGGTGGGTGTACAGCAGGTAGGCGGCCCGGTGCAGGGCCACCGCGGTCTTGCCGGTGCCCGGCCCGCCCTGCACGACGAGCACGCCGTCCAGTGGCGCGCGCACGACAGCGTCCTGCTCGGCCTGCAGGGTCGCCACGATGTCGCGCATGTGGCCCGTGCGGTGCGCGGTCAGCGCGGCCATCAGGGCGCCGTCACCGGTGACCGTGACCGCGTCGGACTCCAGCGCGGCCGGGTCGAGCACGTCGTCGTCGATGCCGGTGATCCGCCGGTTCCGGGTGGCCAAGTGACGGCGGCGGGCCACGCCGTCCGGGGCCGCGGCGGTCGCCTGGTAGAACGCGCTCGCCGCCGGCGCGCGCCAGTCCACGAGCAACTGCGACTGCTCCTCGTCCGACAGCCCGATCCGCCCGATGTAGCGGCGCTCGCCGCCCAGCAGGTCCAGGCGCCCGAACGCCAGCCGGTCCTCCACCGCGGCCAGCTGCCACAGCCGCTCGCTGTGCAGGTTGTCGAAGGCCTCCCGCTCGGTCCGCCCGCCCGGGGTGGGGACGAACGGGGCCTGCCGGACCTGTTCGAGCGCGCGCTCCGCCTGCTCGCGTTCCGCGTCGAGGGCCTCGTACAGGCGCGTGAGGTAGGCCTGCTCCAGGGCCATCTCGCGCTGCACGTCCGCGGTACCCAGGGTCCGGCCTCCTCTCCCCGACCGGCTCTCGATCCGGCGCGGACGGGCCCGATGCGGGCGCGCGTCACCCGCACAGGCAATTCGGCAGCCTTCAAGTATCGGTGAACGATCGCCTTCTGGCGACATCGGGCCCGCTCAGGGACAGGTTTCGCCCTGACGGCGCAGCTCGAGGTCGAGGTGATCGGCCCCGTAGCCGTTGCCGTCCTGCACGACGGACCAGCAGCCCTTGTACCAAACACCGCCGGTCATGGTGGGCGAGAGGTCAGCCGGTGTTTCCAGCCGCACGAAGCTGCAGCCGGCCGAGCCGCAGCCGTACTCCAGCCGGAATTCCCCACCCGGGCCCCGGGGAGCAAGCACTCGGTGGTCGAGCTGTACCGGAGTGCGCGACTCGGCCGCGCGCAGCAGGAATCGCACGAAGTCGTCGGCCGACCCCTCGTGATTCCGGATCTGCTTCACCGCGCCGGCGGCCGACCCCAGCGCGGGCGCCCGGTCGAGCAGGTGCGCGGCACCGACGACCACCCCACCGAACGCCAGTACAGCCCCGGCCAGCGCGCCCAGCGCGATGACGAGCCGTTGAACGGTCGTCTTGCCGGCAAGGAAGCGCTGCCACCCGGACAACGGGCGATCGCCATCGTTGCCCTCGGTGTTCGCCACACACGAATCCTGTCACGGGCTGGTGGATCACCCGTGCGGGAACGGGGTCTTGGCGGGCGCGGCGAGGTCGTCGGAGTAGCGGCGGATCAGGTCGAGGTTCCGGTCGGCGAGGTGGTCGAAGCCCTGGGCGATGCTGGATCCGGGGGTGAGCGAGGCGAGGGCCTCCTGTGGGTCCAGGCGCGCGGACACCCAGCACTCGTGCGAGGAGGCGCGCGCGACGACCTCGGCGATCGGCGTGACGATCATCGAGTTGCCGAAGTAGAGCACGCCCTCCGGGTCGGCCCCGGTGGCGTTGGCGCCCACGACGTACACGTGGTTGTCGTAGGCGCGGGCGCGGTTGGTCAGCTCCCAGATGTCCGCGGAGCGCAGCAGCGCGGACGGGCGAGCGATCACCTCGGCGCCGTGCAGCGCCGTCACCCGGGACAGCTCGGGGTAGTCGCCGTCGAAGCAGATGATCATGCCGATCCGGCCGAGGTCGGTGTCCACGACGCAGACCTCGTCGCCCGGGGTGACCCAGCCCCCGCGGGAGCGCAGCTCGGTGCAGAACGGGTGGGTCTTGCGATAGACGCCGAGGACGTCGCCATTGGGGCCGATCAGCACCGCGCTGTTGTGCACGACGCCGCGCGCCGGGCCGCGCTCGTAGGTGCCCCAGACCGCGTGCACGCCGGCGGCGCGCGCGGCGTCCTGCAGCGGCTCGGTCTGGCGGCCGGGCACCTCGTCGATCAGGTCCCAGAGTTCCTCGGGCGGCATCCCGGGGGTGAATCCCGTGGACGCCGACTCCGGCAGGACGATCAGGTCCGCGCCCGCCGTCTCGGCGCAGCGGCGCAGCCACTCCGCGCCCTTGGCGCAGTTGGCGGCGATCGAGTCGGCGGTCAGCGGCCCCGCGATCGGGGCGATCTGGACGGCGGCGGCGGTGAAAGCGCGCATGGCTTGCCCTTCCTCGGCGGCGCCCGCTGAGCGGTGCGCGCTCAGCGGCTCCTTCGCCCCAGCCTCCATCCGATCACCACGGCGAGCAAGGCGATCGCGGCTCCCACCACGACGCCGAGCACCTGGCCACCGCCCACCGGGAACGGCGGGCGGCGCGCGCCGGGTGGGGGCGCGGGCCGGGTGAACACCGCACCCACCGCCGGGCGGGCGGGAGCGGCGGCGGCTGCGGGGGCGGCTTC
>JBKPQU010000092.1:0-4550 GCA_046734255.1 Actinomycetota bacterium | reverse complement strand
GCGATGAGCTGGCGCGGGCTGGGCGACATCGCGGCGCGGGCGGCGTCGGCGCGCGGCGACCGGATCCGCGTCATCGTGCTGCTCGCGACCGCCGCGTTCATCGCGATCGGCCGGTGGGCGTCGCCCCTGGTGGACGCGATGAGCGGGCACCCGACCGGCAGTGCCTACCTGGACAACCCCACGGCGTTCTGGCTGATCGTGGTGCTGGACGTCGGTGTGGTCGTCCCGGCGATGATCGTGGCGGGGCTGGGCCTCCGGCGGGGCGCCCGCTGGGCGCGGACGGCGGCGTGCGTCCTGTTCGCCTGGATGGCGCTCGTCCCGGCGTCGGTGGCGGCGATGGCCGTCGCCATGTACCTGCGGGACGACCCGCAGGGCACTCTCGCCAACATGCTCGTGATGCTCGGCCTCGCGCTGGTGCTCACGCCGTGCGCCCTCGCCCTGCTGCGCCCGGTCCTGCGGGCCTCCGGCACGGCGGACGCCGCGGACGGCGCGCGGGGCTGACTGCGGTCGAGCGTCCTCCGGGCGGATGGCATCATCGCCACTGTTGTCACCGGAGGGGGATCGATCACCATGAACGCCGTCGGATCCACGGCCGAGGTCCCCGCGGCCGAGCAGCGCCCCCTTGCGGACGACGAGTTGCGGCTGCTGGACGCGTACTGGCGCGCCGCGAACTACCTCTCGGTGGGGCAGATCTACCTGCTCGACAACCCGCTGCTGCACGAGCCCTTACGGGCGGAGCACGTCAAGCCGCGGCTGCTCGGCCACTTCGGCACCTCGCCGGGACTCAACCTCTGCTACGCGCATCTGAACCGGGTGATCCGGGCGCGGGACCTGAACATGATCTACATCATGGGGCCCGGTCATGGCGGGCCGGCGGCGGTGGCCAACGCCTGGCTGGAGGGCACCTACAGCGAGATCTACTCCGGCGTGACGCGTGACGCGGAGGGGATGTGCCGGCTGTTCCGGCAGTTCTCGTTCCCGGGCGGCATCCCGAGTCACGTCGCCCCCGAAACCCCCGGATCGATCCACGAGGGCGGGGAGCTGGGTTACTCGCTGGCCCACGCCTACGGCGCCGCGTTCGACAACCCGGACCTGATCGTCGCCTGCATCGTCGGGGACGGCGAGGCGGAGACCGGACCGCTGGCCACCGGCTGGCACTCGAACAAGTTCCTCGACCCGGTGCACGACGGCGCCGTCCTGCCGATCCTGCACCTGAACGGGTACAAGATCGCGAACCCGGCGGTGCTCGCGCGCCTGCCCGAGCACGAGCTACTGGCGCTGATGGAGGGCTACGGGCACAAGCCCTACCTGGTCGCGGGCGACGATCCTCCGCTGGTCCACCAGAGTCTCGCCTGGGCCCTCGACGCCGCGCTCGACGACATCGCCGCGATCCAGGCCGAGGCCCGGCACAGGCAGGCGCCGGGCAACGGGACGGGCGGCAGCCGTCCGCGGTGGCCGATGATCATCCTGAGGACGCCGAAGGGGTGGACCGGCCCGGAGACCGTCGACGGGCTCCCGGTGGAGGGCACCTGGCGCGCGCACCAGGTACCGCTGTCCGGCGTCCGCAGCAACGCGGAACACCTGGCCCAGCTGGAAGCATGGCTGCGCTCGTACCGGCCCGACGAGCTCTTCGACGCCGCCGGTGCGCCGAACCCGGAGTTGCTCGGGCTGCCGCCCGCAGGGATACGGCGGATGAGCGCCAACCCGCACGCCAACGGCGGCATGCTGCTGCACGACCTGCGCCTGCCGGACTTCCGGGACTACGCCGTCCAGGTCGCATCGCCCGGGGAGCAGGACGTCGAGGCCACGCGCGTGCTCGGCGAGTACCTGCGCGACGTCGTCCGGCAGAACCCGGACAACTTCCGGATCATGGGACCTGACGAGGTGGACTCCAACCGGCTCTCGGCGGTGTTCGAGGTCACGGACCGGGTGTGGCAGGGGGAGCGGCTGCCGACCGACGAGCACCTGGCCACCTCCGGCCGGGTGATGGAGGTGCTCAGCGAGCACCAGTGCCAGGGCTGGCTCGAGGGGTACCTCCTGACCGGCCGGCACGGCGTGTTCACCTCCTACGAGGCGTTCATCCACATCGTCGACGCGATGTTCAACCAGCACGCGAAGTGGCTCGGCGTGACCCGGCGCATCCCGTGGCGGCGTCCGATCGCGTCGCTGAACTACCTGCTCAGCTCGCACGTCTGGCGCCAGGACCACAACGGGTTCACCCACCAGGACCCGGGGTTCCTCGACGTCGTGCTGAACAAGAAGCCGGAGATCGTGCGCGTCTACCTGCCGCCGGACGCCAACACCCTGCTGTCGGTGGCGGATCACTGCCTCCGCTCCCGGGACTACGTCAACGTCCTGGTGGCAGGCAAGCAGCCGGCACCGGCCTACCTCTCGATGGATGAGGCCGTCGCGCACTGCACACGGGGGCTCGGGATCTGGACGTGGGCCAGCACCGGCGGCGGAGCCGAGCCGGACGTCGTCCTCGCGTGTGCCGGTGACGTGCCCACGATGGAGACTCTCGCGGCCGCGAGCCTGGTCCGGACGCTGTTGCCACAGCTCAAGGTTCGGGTGGTCAACGTCGTCGACCTCATGCGGCTGGTGCCGGAGTCTGCGCACCCGCACGGGTTACCGGATCGCGAGTACGAAGCGATCTTCACGGCCGACAAGCCAGTGATCTTCGCGTTCCACGGCTACCCGTGGCTGATCCACCGGCTCACCTACCGCCGGCCCGGGCACGGTCACCTTCATGTGCGCGGATACAAGGAAGAGGGCACGACGACCACGCCGTTCGACATGGTGATGCTCAACGACCTCGACCGCTACCACCTGGTGATGGACGTGATCGATCGCGTGCCCGGGCTGGCGGTGGCGAACGCGGAGCTCCGGCAGCAGCTGGCGGACACCCGCCTCGCGTGCCGCGCGTACACCCGGGAGCACGGCGAGGACCACCCCGACGTCGTCGGGTGGCGTTGGAGCCCGGACACCGGCGCCGGCGCGTAGGAGTGCGCATCCTCGTCGTCAACGCCGGTTCCAGCACGCTCAAGCTGCGGCTGCTGGACGGCGACGAGATCGCGGGACAGACCGACCTCGACGTCACGCCGTCCGACCTCGCCGGCGGCCCCGGGGCCGAGCGCCTGGGTTCGGCCGTGTCCGCGATGGTCCCGGTGGACGCCGTCGGGCACCGTGTGGTGCACGGCGGGACCCGGTTCACCGCACCAACCCTGATCGATGACGCGGTGGTGGCCGAGCTGCGCCGGCTGGTCGACCTCGCCCCGCTGCACCAGCCCGCGGCGCTCGCCGGCATCACCGAGGTGCGCCGCCTGCTGCCCGAGACACCCGCGGTTGCGTGCTTCGACACCGCCTTCCACGCCGGACTTCCCGCCGCGGCTGCGACCTACGCCATCCCCGCGGCCTGGCGGGAGCGGTACGGGCTGCGCCGCTACGGCTTCCACGGCCTCTCCCACTCCTACGCCGCCACGCGGGCGGCGCACCTGCTGGAACGCGCCGACCTGCGCCTGGTGGTCGCCCACCTCGGCGCGGGTGCCTCGCTGGCCGCGGTCCGCGCCGGTGCCTGCCTGGACACGACGATGGGGTTCACGCCGCTGGAGGGGCTGGTGATGGCCACCCGGTCCGGCAGCGTCGACCCGGGCCTGCTGCTCTGGCTGCAGGCCAGCGCCGGGATCGGCGTCGACGAGCTCGCCGACGCCCTGGAGCACCGCTCCGGCCTGGCGGCTCTGGCCGGTACCGGCGACATGCGCCGGGTGCTGGCCGACGCCGACCGCGGCGAGCCGGACGCCGCGCTGGCGCTCGACGTCTACGTCCACCGGCTGCGCGGCGCGATCGCCGCGATGGCGGCCGCACTCGGCGGCATCGACGCGATCGCCTTCACCGGGGGCGTCGGTGAGCGCGCGGCGCCGATCCGCGACATGGTGGCCGGCGGGCTGGGGTTCCTGGGAATGCAGGTCGACGCGGACGCCAACCGCGACGCCGTACCGGACGCCGACATCTCCGGTCCGGACGCCGCCGTCCGCACGCTCGTGATCGCCGCCCGCGAGGATCTGCAGATCGCGGCCGGTGTGCGGCAGGCCCTCGCCGGACGCTGAGTCGAGGGACGGCCTAGGGAGCGGTCTCCCAGCCCCGCCGTGGCGCACGGGTGGCCAGGTGCTCGTCGCGGCTGCGGTAGACGATGTACGGCCGGGTGAGGTACCCGAGCGGCGCGGAGAAGACGTGCACGAGCCGGGAACCTGGGAGGAACGAACATCGCCTTCGGGCTACTACAAGGGCGCCGGCTATCGCGGCGCGATCCAATTCCTCGTTGCCCCGTCTGGCGGCGCCATGACCGGCAAGTGGCTGGGGTTCGGGAGGGACTTCCGCATCAACACCGGGGACTGGGAGCTGACCTTGGAGAACCGCTCCACCTCACGCGAAACCCTGCGCACCTACAGCCTCAAGGTTTAGCGCCGTCGTCACCCGGCGAGAACAGCCACGATGACGGCGCCGCGGTCGAAGGCTCCGGCGGCGGCCTCAGCGAAGAGCCCGTACATCATCTT
>JBKPQU010000091.1:0-6064 GCA_046734255.1 Actinomycetota bacterium | reverse complement strand
CCGCAGGGCTGGGCGCCGCCGATCACCTTCGCCGGCAGCGACGCCCCGCCCGAGGAACCTGCGGTGGCCGCCCTTGCGGATGGGGCGCTGGTGGCATGGCAGTGCGACGACCGGCGATCCCGCGGCCTCGTCTGGACGGAGGGATTCGGGGGCCGGGAGTGCCCCTACCTCCTGGAGCACCAGGGCGAGGTGGTCTGGCACGGCATGCACGGGACGGGCCAGATCCGCTACGGCCGGATCGAGACGCACCCGGCCGGGAACGTCACGGGTCGTACGGTCCCGCTGCTGCACGGGTCGCGGCGCCGCGAGGCGCGACCCTGGAAGCCCGGCGCCCGAGATCGCGCGCAGCGATACCGCACCACGGTCGACGGCACCGAGCTCACGCTCTACTGGGGCGATCTGCACCGGCACTCGCTGACCAGCCGCTGCACCGCCGGAGACGAGCCGTCGCTCGAGGACTTCTACCGGTACTCATGGGATGTCTGCGAGTACGACTTCTGGGCCGTGACGGACCACTCGGAGAACAGCAGCGACTACCAGTGGTGGTCGATCCAGAAGATCGCCGATCTGTTCCGTGTCGACGGGCAGTTCGTTCCGCTCTACGGCTTCGAGTGGACCGGCGACACCGGACACCAGAACGTCATCTACGGCGACGTCGGCCGGGGTGCGCCCATCTACTCTGCCTACGCGGCTGGATCCCAGACACCCACGCAGCTGTGGGGGCACCTGAGATCGCACGGGCTGCCGGTAATCACCATTCCACACCACCCCGGTTCGGCGATGGCGCCGATGGACTGGGACTACTACGACGGCGACCTGATGCGGCTCGTGGAGATCTTCCAGGCCTGTCGGGGCAACTACGAGGACGACGGCTGCTTCCGCCAGTACTCCGACGGAATCCTCACCGGCACCTTCACCGTGGACGGCCTGCGGCGGGGGCATCGATTCGGGCTGATCGCCTCGTCCGACCACGGCAACGGGGCTGCCTACGTCGGCGCGTTTGCGCCCGGGCTGGACCGAGCGGCGGTGTTCGAGGCGCTGCACTCCCGCAGGACCTTCGCTGCGACGACACGAGATCTGCTGGCCGACGTCCGCGTCGCCGGGGTCTTCATGGGCGGTGCCGCCGAGACCTCCGGATCCGTCGAGGTGGACGCGTTCGTCCGCGGCTACGGCGAACTCGCGCGCGTCGACATCGTCCGCAGCGCAGAGGTGGTGGCCACCGTCGAGCCAACACCGGAAGTCCCGGCGGGCTGGCTGCGGGTCCCGCTGCGCATCGAATGGGGCGGCTCACCGGGGCCGACGGACTGGACCGGAGGGCTACAGATCGACGGCGGTGAGATCGTCCAGACACCGTTCTGGAGCCCCGAGGTCACCTCGGCATCGGCCCGGCGGGTGACCTGGGAGGCCACGACGACAAGCTTCGGGGAGGTGTACGGGGCCCAGCGGGGCGGTGTGGAGCTGACGCTGGTGGGACCACCGGATGCCGCCGTCCGCCTGCGCACGCCGCAGGGCCGTACCGACACGACGATCGGCCAACTGGCCGGCGGCGTGGTCGAGGTGCCCGCGCTGCACGGCCATCTGCGGATCCAGCGCGGCATCGGCGGCCTGACCGGGCTGGGGACCAGCGAGCTCCGGCTGGTGTGGACCGACGACGACCACCAGGACGAAGCGGGTGATGCCGCGTGGTATTACGTGAGAGCCTTCCAGACGGACGGCGAGATGGTCTGGTCCTCCCCCGTCTGGGTCTCCCCGCCGCCGTAGTTCCCAGCCGCGCCGTGATCGAGGTCCACGTGGGCGGCGACATCTTCTGCGGCCCTTACACGGTCGCGCGGGTGAGTCGAACGCCGATCGTCGCACTCATGGTCCGGTGGTCGACGCCGCACGTCTTGCCGCAGCTGCGCGCCCGCCCTGCGAGCGCGCAGCTGCGCATGGCTGTCCAGCACCTCGCCGCCAGCCGGCCGACTGGCGAGCGCCGAGGGCCGGCCGGATGTGACATCACCAACCGCCTTCGTTCGTGGGTTGCGTGGTCGTCCAGCTGGGCCAGCAGCATGGTCGGCAGAGAGGCGCCGAATTGACGTGGCCCGGTGTGGCTGGATGAGATGGCAAGCAGCGGACACATTTCGTGTCACGTACGTGGCCGAACGATCGAGATCCAGCGACAAAACCGCAGGTCAGGTGGGGTGGGCCCCCGGGGGATCGAACCCCGAACCCGCGGATTAAAAGTCCGCTGCTCTGCCGATTGAGCTAGAGGCCCGGACCGGCGCGACCCGACGGGACCGGGGCGCGGATCCTCAACCCGACATCGTGCCACCCCGGCCGGGCCGGGCGCCTCAACAGCGTTGCATCGGCCCGCTGTACGTGGTCTTGCTCGGCGTGGCCACGTAGAGGTCGCTCACGTAGCTGTTTCCCTCGAGCCGGTCCCACACCGACGTGGTGCCCACCTTGCTGCCGGCCCGCTGACAGTAGACCCCCGCCAGCGAGCCGAACGGCAGATTTCCCGTGATGGTTCCGCTGGAGCTCGGGGTGGCCCGCTTGTTCAGCCCCGAGGTGGGCAGCACTTGGTAGGGGTAGAAGCAGTGCGGCAGCGGCGCGCTGTAGGACGTCTTGTTCCCCGTGCTCACGTAGTAGTCCGTCACCCACGAGCCGTCGGTCAACCGGTCCCACACGGTGGTCGTGCCCACCTTCTGCCCCGACGACTGGCACACCACGTTGAGGGTCGACCCGGAGGCGTGCGCGCTCACCACCGGGTACGTGCTCGAGGGTCCCGTGCGGGAGTTCAGCGGCGTGCTGCTGGTGACCATGTACTGGTAGGCCACCGTCGCCACCGGCGCGTCGAACCGGTCGTTGTCGATGTTCAGCGTCACACCGCCGTAGGTCTCCGTGTGGTCGCCGCGGTACTGCTTGCCCCGCTGGTGCACCGCCCACCGGTAGTCGGGGACGCCGGCCCATCCGGTCAGTGACGAGGAGAGGTCCCAGCGCGCGATCCACAGCGCGTCCGGCCGCGCGTAGGCGGTCGACCCGAACGCCGAGGACAGGTTCGCCGCACCCGAGCTGAGGTTGGCGTACACGCCGGACATGTACCCCCTGCGGTGCAGCTCCTTGGTCATCGCCGACAGATACTGCAGCACCGCGTTCCGGCAGGCCACGTTCGTGCCGTCGTAGTTCTCCATGTCGGCGTAGAGCGCGCTGCCGCGCAGCATGCCGAGGGCTCCGGCCGCCGTCACGGCGTCGGTGGCTGAAGCCGTCCCCTGGGCCGCCGCCTGGTTCGGTGTGATCCTTGTCTTCATCCCGGTGTAGCAGGGCGCCTGCAGCCCCATGTAGATCGGCACGAGCCGCCAGCGCAGCCCGGTCACCCCCTGGACCCACCCCGCGGTCAGATTCGGCTGCATGCAAGCCCGGTTCGGCCCGCCGAAATAGACACCGACGGCGCGGTACGGCGAGGCGGCCCAGGCCTGGATGGTGCTCAGCGGTGGTGCGCTACAGGTGTCGAAGGCGAGTCCCTGGTACAGCGTGGCCGTTCCGCCGCCGGAGTACGCCACGGTGGTCGCGGGCTCGGCCTGGGCGGGCCCGGCCGAGAGCGCGACGAGGCAGCCCCCGATCAGGGCGGAGACGACGGACGAGGCGAGGCGGCGGTTCATGGCCCCCTCCCGGCCTCCAGGAACGCACGCTACGACTTCACGAGGTTACCGTGCGGAGTCCTTGAGATCGATCCTGATTTCTCGAATGTCCAGAACGGGACGACCGGGCGGCAAGGCGCCGAGCGCACGCAGTCCGGCCAGAGACCCGTACGGCGTGCGAGCTCCCACGTCGCGTTCGGCCGCAAGCTGTTCCGGCGCAAGCACTTCGGGCAGCCGCGCCTCCGCCTCGACGACGGTCTGCCGGGCGAGCCGGCCCACCACGGCCAGCCCGCGTGCGGAACGCCATGCCTGCCCGGCGGCGAGCAGCCGCGCGGCGGTTCCCGGCTGGTCCGGCAGCAGCGCCGCCCCCAGCACGCTGACCATGTCGGCGAGGGTGAGCAGCTGCCCGCTGGCGTGCCCGAGCGCGATCGCCTCGCGCAGCAGTTCGGCCGCGCGGCGGGGCCGATCGACGCGCAGTTCGAGCAGCCCGGCCGCGGCAAGCACATCGCCCTGGACCGGCGTCGACCCGCCCAGCTCGGCGGCCTCGATCGCCGAGGCGACGAGCTCGCGCGTGCGCGCCTCCTCACCGCGCTCGTGCGCATGCATCGCGAGGTTGACCAGAGCGAGCGCTCGCCGGGTCGCCCTGCCCTCACCGGCCGCCCAGTCGCGGTACGCCTCCCACAGGGGCAGCGCCTCCTCGGTGCGACCGAACTCGTCGAGCATCTCCCCGAGCTCGTTCTCCAGCGGCGGCACCAGATCCTCGGCGCCCGCGGTCCGGGCCATCCCCAGCGCCTCCTCGATCCTCTCCAGCGCCTCTTCGAGGCGACCGGCGTAACGTGCGAGGACGCCGAGCATTACGAGAGTGCGGGCCACGAGAACGGTGTCCCCATGCTCGACCGCGGCGGCGTGCGCGCCGGTCAGCGCCGCCAGCCCACGACCGAGATCCCCTTGGACCAGCGCGAGGTTCCCCGCCGAGGCCAGCAGCCGGGCGCGCAGCTCTCCGGGGAGGTCCGCCGACTCCGCCACACGCTGCCAGCGATCCGCCGTCGCGATCTGGCCCGAGTAGTACCAGTAATCGAGCAGCCCGAGCACGAGCCGCGCCAGCAGTGCACCCTCACCGGAGGTCACGGCGTGCTCCAGTGCGGCGGCCAGGTTGCCGGACTCGGCGTCCAGCCGCGCGCGGGTGCTGGAATCCGGGGCGCTCCCGCAGGCCGGGCCCAGCTCCTCCGCAAGCGCCGCGTAGTACTGCGCGTGCCGGTCGCGGACGCCGGCGGCGTCGGCGCCGGAACCGTTGCCGGCCAACGCAGCGGCGGCATACTCCCGCACCAGGTCCAGCATCGTCAGCCGCCCGGATCCGTCCGCGACCACGAGGCTGCGATCCACCAGCCGGTCGAGCAACGTGAGGATGTCGACGTCCTCCTGCTCCGCGGCATCGCCTGCGCAGATCGCCTCCGCGGCGTCCAGCGTCCAGCCGCCGGCGAACACCGACAGCCGGCAGAACATCTGTGCCTCGTCTGGTTCGAGCAGGTGGAAGCTCCAGTCAAGGGCCGCGCGGATGCTGCGGTGACGCTCGGGCAGATCGCTCGCCCCGCCGGTGAGCAGGCGCAGGCGGTTGCCGACCCGGCGCAGCATCTCCTCCGGAGGCAGGACCCGCACCCGGGCCGCGGCCAGTTCGAGCGCCAGCGGGAGGCCGTCGAGCATCCGGCACACCGCGGCCACGGTCGCGGCGTTCTCCGGCGTGACCTCGAAGATCGGCAACACCGCCCGGGCCCGCTCCAGGAAGAGCCGCACGGCGTCCGAGCGCAGCACGCTGTCGGCGTCCTCGGCCCGCGGATCCGGCAGCGGCAGCGGGTCCAGGCCGACCAGGTGCTCCCCGCGCAGCCGCAGCGCCGTCCGCGAGGTGCACAGCACCGTGACGTCCGGAAGGGCCGCCAGCAGCTCGGACAGCACCGTCAGCGTCCCCGCCGCCTCCACCAGCTGCTCGAGGTTGTCCAGCACGAGCACGCACGGCTGCCCGCCCAGAGCCCGGACGACGACGTCCAGCGGGGGCTCACCGGCCCAGTCCGGGTTGGCTCCCGCCGCGCGGCCGATCGCGGGTAGGAGGTCGCCGGGGTCGGTGATCGCGGCCAGCGGCACGAAGATGAGGTCCGGCGCCTGTGCGGGCGGCTGACCCGGCGCGGCGGTCCACCCCTCGCCCGTCCACAGCCGATCGGCGATCTCCAGCGCCAGTCGGGTCTTTCCGATGCCCCCAGGTCCGAGGACCGTGACCAGCCGGACGTCCGGCCGGGCCAGCAGGGCGACCGCCTGCTGCACCTCCTCCGCCCGTCCGACCAGCGGCGTCACCGCCCGGGGTGGCGGGGGACGGGATGTCTCGCGGGCGGACGCCGGGCGACGGCGCTGCGCCGGGGGCAACGGCGGGACCGTGGCCGGCGAGCCGTGCTCGACCG
>JBKPQU010000090.1:0-12145 GCA_046734255.1 Actinomycetota bacterium | reverse complement strand
CGCCCCGAACATCCGCTCCCGGCCGACCGCCGGGACGCCCGGCCCTCGGTCGATCACCCGCAGCTCGACCACCCCCGGCCGGGCCGAGGCGGTGACCAGGACCGGTGCGGCACCGTGCCGGACGGCGTTCTCCACCAGGTTGGCCACGATCCGCTCGAGCAACCCGGGGTCGGCGAGCACGAGCGGCAGCCGCTCGTCGACGTCCATCCGGACCAGGCCTGCCGGGACGCCCTCGACGGCCCGAGGGACCACCTCGTCGAGGTCGACCCGGCGCAGCTGCGGGCGCAGCACCCCCGTCTGCAGGCGGGAGGCGTCCAGCAGGTTGTCGATCAGCCGCTCGAGCCGGTCCGCGCCGGTCTCGATCGTCGCGAGCAGCTCCGCCTCGTCCTCGCCCGTGAACGTGACGTCGGGGGCGCGCAGGCTGCTCACCGCGGCCTTGATCGAGGCCAGCGGGGTGCGCAGGTCGTGCGAGACGGCGGCGAGCAGTGCCGTCCGAATCGCGTTGGCGTGCTCCAGGTCGGTCGCGTAACCGGCCTGCTCGCGCAGCCGCTCCCGCTCCAGGACCACCGCGGCCTGGGCCGCGAACGCCTCCAGCACCCGGCGGTCCTGCGCCGGCAGCCTGCGCCCGCGCAGGCAGACCGCGAGCTCCGGCGAGACCGTGATCGACTCGTCGGCGTCGTCCGGGGCCCGGCACGGCGGCGCGCCGGACGTGGCCACCACCCGCCACCCGGTGTCCCCGTCCCGCTCCAGCAACGTCACCGCTGACATCCCGAAGGTCTCGCGCAGCCGGCCGAGCACCGCCGCGACCGTGTCCTCCCCGCGAAGCACGCTCCCGGCCAGCAGGCTGAGCGCCTCCGCCTCGCGTCCCAGGCGGGCGGCTCGGACCGCCCGGGTGGCGGAGCGGTCGACGACCGAGGCCACCGCCGCCGCAACCGCGACGAAGGCCGCGAGCGCGAAGGCGTTCTCCGGGTCGCCGATGGAGAACGTCCCGACCGGCGGAGTGAAGAACCAGTTCAGCAGCAGCCCGCTGAACAGAGCGGTCGCGATGGCCGCCCCCAGCCCGCCGACCAGCGCGACCGCGACGGTCAGGCTGATGTAGATCATCAAGGGCGTGGACAGCTCGATCTCGTCCCGGAAGGGCCGCAGCGCCGCCGTCACCGCCACCAGGCCGAGCAGCCCCAGCACCCACCCGGACACCACGCGGCGGCGGCTGAGGCCCCGCCCCACTCGGGCGAGTTGGCGCGCGCGCAGGGCGCCACCGGCATGTTCGTGGCTGACCAGATGGACGTCGATCGGCCCGGACAGCCGGGTCACCTCGTCGCCCACGCCCTCCTGCAGCGCGGACGCCAGCCGCGACCGCCGGCTCACACCCAGCACAACCTGCGTGGCATTGGCTCCGCGGGCGAAGTCCAGCAGGGCGGTCGCCACGCGGTCGCCGACCACCGTGTGGAAGGTGCCGCCGAGGCTCTCGACGAGGGCCCGCTGGCCGGCCAGGACCTGCGGCGTGGCACCGATCAGGCCGTCCCCCCGCGCCACGTGGACGGCGAGCAGCTCCCCTCCCGCGGTCCGCCCGGCGATCCGGGCAGCCCGGCGGATCACCGTCTCGCCCTCGGCGCCGCCGGACAGGCCGACCACCACGCGCTCCCGCGCGGGCCAGGCCTCGTGGATCTCGTGCTCGGACCGGTACCGCTCCAGCGCGTCGTCGACCCGGTCGGCCAGCCAGAGCAGGGCCAGCTCGCGCAGCGCGGTCAGGTTGCCCGCCCGGAAGAAGTTCGACAGCGCGGCGTCCACCTTCTGCGGCGGGTAGACGTTGCCGTGCGCCAGCCGGCGGCGCAGCGCCTCGGCGGTCATGTCCACGAGCTCGATCTGGTCCGCGCGGCGGACGACCTCGTCGGGGATCCGCTCCCGCTGGCCGACCCCGGTGATCGACTCGACGACGTCGGCGAGCGACTCCAGGTGCTGCACGTTGAGCGTGGAGATCACGTTGATCCCCGCCGCGAGCAACTCCTCGACGTCCTGCCAGCGCTTGGCGTTGCGGCTGCCGGGGACGTTCGTGTGGGCCAGCTCGTCGACCAGCGCGACCGCGGGCCGGCGGGCGAGGACGGCGTCGACGTCCATCTCCTCCCAGCGGCTGCCGCCGTAGCTGAGCTGCCGGCGCGGCACGACCTCCAGGCCCTCGACCAGGTCCGCGGTGTGCGCGCGGCCGTGCGCCTCGACGAAGCCGACCGCCACGTCGGTTCCGCGGGCCAGGCGCCGGTGGCCCTCGCCGAGCATCGCGTAGCTCTTGCCGACCCCCGGTGCTGCGCCGAGGTAGACGCGAAGCGTCCCGCGGGGCTGCTCCGCCTCGTCGTCCTCGCCCACCGCCGGCCCGATCACCCATTCAGTGTGCCCCCCACGTCGCCGTCGAGGACCTCCCCGGCTGCTGCCGGGCGTCGGTCACTCGGAACCGGACGGGAGGAGCCGGTTCCGCCAGGTGGGTGGAGGTTCCCGAATGTGGGTGACACCAGCCGGGAGCTCGTCCACGTCGCAACCGTCCGGGCCGACCCGGACCGAGACATGCCGGTCGCCGAGCGGCAACCGCCGGATCTCCAGCGGCAGCACGGACTCCGGCACGACGGGAGCCAGCCAGAGCTTGCCCTCGGGCAGGTCGGGCTCGCAGCGCAGCAGCGTCCTGAGCAGGTGGATCGGTGTCGCCGCCGCCCAGGCCTGCGGCGAGCACGACGTCGGGTAGCGCACCGGCATCGGGTACTCGCTCCGGTCGAAGCCGCAGAAGAGCTCGGGCAGGCGCCCGGAAAACGCCTCCGCGGACTCCAGCAGCGCCATCGCGACGCGCTGCGCCTCCTTCACGAAGCCGTAGCGCATGAGACCCGCGGTGACCACCGCGTTGTCGTGAGGCCACACAGAGCCGTTGTGGTAACTCATCGGGTTGTAGGCCCCCATGCCGGTCGAGAGGGTGCGAATACCCCAACCGGAGAACATCTCCGGTGACAGCAGGTGCTCGGCCACGGAGGCAGCCCGTTCCTCCTCGACGATACCCGTCCACAGGCAATGGCCGATGTTCGAGGCAACGGAATCGACTTGTTCCTTGTGAGCGTCGAGCGCCATGGCGTAGTAGCCACGCTCGGGCATCCAGAACGCCTCGTTGAACCGAACCTTGAGGGCCGCAGCTCGCTCCGTCCACAGCTTCTCGCCCGCGGTGTCCCCCTGGCGCCTTGCCAGATGCGCTCGCGACAGGTAGGCGGCGTAGGCGTATCCCTGCACCTCGCACAGCGCGATCGGAGGGTCGGCGATCCGTCCGCCGGCGAAGGTGACGCCGTCCGCGGAGTCCT
Source organism: Actinomycetota bacterium (assembly GCA_046734255.1). Lineage (GTDB taxonomy): Bacteria > Actinomycetota > Actinomycetes > Actinomycetales > Kineosporiaceae > JBKPQU01. The sequence continues at coordinate 8,816 of JBKPQU010000090.1, read as the reverse complement.
TCCACCCCTGGTTGACGAGCCCGGCGTCGGTCATCCGTCGGTACTCCAGGAAGCCGTCGCCGTCCGCGTCGCCGTATGACTGCATCCATTCGAGCGCGCGATCGGCGTGCGGGAGAAGGGCCTCTACCACTTCCGGCTCGCTGCCCCACCGGTCGAGTTCACCGAGCAGGACGACGAACAGCGGCGTCGCGTCGACGGTTCCGTAGTACGCGTGATGGCTGCCCGGGGCGCTGGAGGAGCTCAAGCCGTAGCGGATCTCGTGCAGGATGCGCCCCGGTTGCTCCTCGGTCACCGGGTTGACCTCTCGGCCCTGGTAGGCGGCCAGGACCTGAAGGGTGCCGGTCGCGAAGCGTTGGTCGAGCATGATCGCCAGGTAGGAGGACATCAGGGAGTCGCGACCGAACAGGGTCATGAACCACGGCGCCCCGGCCGCGACCACGAAGCGGTCCCCGTTGCCGGGGTCGACGATGCGCAGGCCGCCAAGGTCCTCCTCCGAGCGGCGGAGTGTCTGGCAGAGACCCTGGTCGGGGCTGTTCAGGCTCATGCTGCGCTGGCGCCAGGCCCGCAGCCGCTGGACCGGTGATGCTTCGTCCTGGGCGGGGTCCCCGCCGTAGGCGAGATGGACCTCGCTCTCGTTGATGCTGGGCACCACCTGCACCGTGAGATGCCACGACGCTCTGGGTTCGATCACCGGGTGCAGCGTGATCGAACCCGGGGCCCACTGCACCGTCTGGTCGCAGCGGACCCGCACGCCGCGTTCCTGACCCATCCAGCGGTACTGCGTGTGGAAGCCGTCCGAGCCGCCGAGGGTGGTGATGGCCTCTCCCCGGGCGGGGACGCGGTTCTCTTTGACCTCGAAGATGTCGGCGAAGTCGGCGGCCGCGAGCACCGTCATCACGCACGCCGCGGTCTCCGGACCCAGGTTGCGCAACTCCACGTCCTCGCGCATGCCGTTCCCCACGAAGCGCCGCCGCACCACCAGCATGGTGCTGTCTGCCCTGCCCGGGGGAGCCGGCGTCCGGCACAGGAACGTCGCCGACAGCGGGTCCGGCCGAAGGACGCTGAGCGGTTGCAGACGGTGGCCGCTGATCAGGAGTTCCCAGCGGGACAGGATCCGGGTGTCTCGGAAGAACAGCCCCTGGGCCGGCGCCGCTGTGATATCCCCGTTCTGCCCGCTGATGCAGAACCCCGCTCCTTCGACGAGGGTGACCACCCCGGCCTCTTCCGGCGCCTGACCGTTGCCGCCTGATGCCCCGCTGTCCGTCACGGCGAAAGCCGACGGCCGGAGTTTGCCCGGTGCATCACGCTCGATTCTGGTCGGCCAGCAACCGGCAGTACAGGTCCTCGTGATCGGCCACCATCCGCTCGACCGAGAACCGCTTCTCCGCTGCGGCCCGACAGGCCGTGCGGTCCAGCTCATCGATCCGCGCGAAATCCGCCGCCAGGTCTTCCGCGGTGTTCTCCAGGAAGCCGGTGACACCATGATCGACAATCTCTGGTGCGGCGCCGCTGGCAAAGGAGAAGACCGGGGTGCCACAGGCGAGGGACTCGGCCATCACCAGCCCGAACGGCTCGTTCCACCGGATCGGGTTGATCAGCGCCTCGGCCTTCTGGAGCAACTCGATCCGCTCGGCCGTCGTCGTGTCCGGCCTGATCTCCACGTCGTCGCTGAGCAGCGGCTTCACCTCCTGGTCGAAGTAGTGCTGCTCGGGAGGCTCCCACATCTTGGTGGCCAAGACGATCCGCCGCCCCATCCGGCGTGCGATCATGATCGCCCGGTCCGGTCCCTTCTCCGCCGTCATCCGGCCGACGAACATCACGTATCCCCCGCCACCGGGTCCCAGAGCATAGGCGCGCAGATCGATGCCGTGGTGGATGACCGCCGCCACGGGGATCTCCGGCACCCTGGCGTGCTGATCATTGGAGATCGCCACCAACGCGGCATGGCGCGTCACCTCGACCAACAGGACGACGAGGTCGGGGGTCACCGGGCCGTGGTTCGTTGTCACCACCGGGATGCCATCGCGCTTCAGCAGGGGGGAGAGCAGGGGCCCTACCACGGTGTGATCGTGGATGAGGTCGACGTCCTGCAGCGCCTGGTAGGCCTTCAGCACGTGCACGGCCTCGTGTGAGACGTTGCCGAGCGGCTCCGCCGGTTCCTCGAAGTACCACCGGGTGAGCGCCGGGCTGCGGGACGTCCCGACGGAGAACAGGTCGACGTGGTGCCCGCGCAGCATCAGACCGTGAGCGAGGCGGTCCACGACCCTCTCGGTTCCGCCGTACGACTCAGGCGGAAGGGCTATCCACGGCGGTGCGATGATCCCAACGCGCATCCAGCCTCCCCGCGCTCCCCGCCGGCGCCCGACGTCCATTACCCACCTTCTACCCCGAGAAGCGCCGGTCATGCGCCGTGGCGGTACGCACCGTCACAGCCCCTGGCCACGACCGCGTTGAGGATCACGCCACAATGGCCGGGTGCGCATCTCGGCCAAGACGGATTACGCGATCCGGGCGGCGGTGGAGCTCGCCGCCGCCCCGACCAGCGGCTGGACGCGCACCGAGGACGTGGCCCAGGCGCAGGGCATCCCGCTGGCCTTCCTGCTGAACATCCTGGCCGAGCTGAGGACGGCGGGCCTGGTCACCAGCCGGCGTGGGGTGGAGGGCGGCTACAAGCTGGCCCGGCCCCCCGAGGAGATCACCGTCGCCGACGTGATCCGTGCGATCGACGGGCCGCTGGCCAACATCGCCGGGACCCGCCCGGAGGACGTCGCCTACGCGGGCGCCGCGACAGCGCTGCGGGACACCTGGGTGGCGCTGCGCGCGACGATGCGCTCCGTGCTGGAGCAGGTGACGCTCGCCGACATCGCGTCCGGCCGGCTGCCGGACGACGTCCGGGCGCTGCTCGAGCACGAGGGCGCCTGGCGGGCGCGGCGTTGAGGGCACCGCCATGAGCCACCCCGACCTCGGTCCGGACGCCGCCCAGGCAGATCTGGCGCGCCGGTGCGCGGAGGTGATGCTCGCGAGCGACCGCGCCTCACGGGAGGTCGGCATGCGGCTGACCGAGGTCGGGCCGGGGACGGCGAGCGTGACGATGACCGTGACCGAGGCCATGTCCAACGGGCACGGGACCTGCCACGGCGGCTACCTCTTCATGCTCGCGGACACCGCGTTCGCGGTGGCCTGCAACTCCTTCGGCGAGGTGAGCGTCGCGCAGGCGTGCGACATCGTCTTCGTCGTCCCGGCCCGGACCGGCGAGGAGCTGCTGGCCCGGGCCGCGTTGCGGACCGGCTTCGGCCGCAACGGCATCTACGACGTCACCGTCACCCGCGGGCGCGGCGAGGTGGTCGCGGAGTTCCGCGGCCGCAGCCGCAGTCTCGGCACCCGCCTCCTGGACGAGGGCTAGCGCCCTCGGACGATGCCCCGCAGGTCGTTGACCCGAGCATCGCGGCCGTGCGGGTTCACGGGCTTGAGCCCGAGGCTCCGCTCGATCGTGGCGATGATCGAGGTGGTGTCGTAGACGGTGTGGTCCACCCCGGAGTGCCGCAGCCCGGCGCTGACCACCAGCGCGGGGATCCGGGTGCCAGGGCCCCACTCGTCGTGGGCCCCGACGGTCCGGCCCATGCCGGGCGGCGAGACGTGGTCCCACTGGCCGCCGAACTCGTCGTAGGTGACGAGCACCAGCGTGTCGCGGGCCTGCGGGCCGGTGGTCAGCGCGGTGAGCAGGTCGACCAGGTGGGTGCTGCCGCTCGACACGCTGGCGTAGCCGGGGTGCTCGTTCTCCGCCCCGTACGGCTTGACGAAGCTCACCGTGGGCAGCGTCCCGTTCCCGGCCGCCGCGATGAACTCGGTCTCGTCACGCAGGTGCGCCCGCCCGGGCATCCCGGGGGCGTAGTTCGCGAAGTAGTTCAACGGCTGGTGGTGGAACTGGAACAGCGGTCCCGGGTTCCCGGCCGCCGCGTCGTCCCAGCCACCCGAGTACCAGGCCCATGAGACACCGGCGTCGGACAGCCGGTCGCCGATGTTGGGGTAGAGCGTGTCGTCGATCAGCGGCAGCTGAGGCCCCGACCCGTGCGGCGGGCTCGCCGGCTGGATGGTGTTGACCGCGAAGTCGCCGCAGGCGAGGCCGGGGTGGGCGGTCGGTCCACAGGCCTGGGTCAGCTGGGCGTCCTTCACCGGGCCGGTCGGCGTGTACAGCGGGTACGTGCTGTTGGGGAAGCCGTTGGCGTCCACGATCGAGTGCAGGCCTGAGTTCGCGCCACCGGGACCGGCGCTCGTGTCGAGCGGGGCCCGGGCCGCGATCAGGTACTGGTGGTTGAGGAAGGAGCCGCCGAAGGCGCCCTGGAAGAAGTGGTCGGCGATCACGTAGTGCGGGCCTCCCTGGGCGTGCAGGTACTTCCAGATCGGCAGCTGCTGGGTGTCGTAGGTGCCCATCGTCAGGCCGACGGCATCGCTGCCGGTCACGTAGCGGTCCTGGCGGCCGCCGTCCAGCTGGTACTGCTCCTGGTAGAAGCGGTGCACAAGGTCACGCGTGCAGCCGCCGGGCAGGCCGTCGCCGTTCAGTACGCCGTTGGGGAAGAACGCCCCCGGGGCCGGGCAGGTCGTGGCGGTCGACGGGATGAAGTCGTCGATCGTGAAGGGCGCGTTGCCGAAGTGGCTCGTCCCGACCGCGGGCAGCGGGTCCGTGCAGGCGGGGCTCAACGGCGGCACTGTGAGGTTGACGTCATTCTGGAGCAGGCACGTGTAGACGTCGCCGTTCTGCGCCCGCTGGAGGGTGCGCCGGGACGGCGCGTCCGCCAGGCCCACGACGTGCTGGCCCGCGACCCGGCCCCAGTCGCCGTAGAGGTTGTCGAAGCTGTGGTTCTCCTCGTAGATCACCACGAGGTGGTGGAACTTCCCGATCACCGGCTTGTGGCCTGACGACCCGGAGGCGCTGGCGAGCGCCGGCTGGGTCGTACACGCCACCACCAGCGCGGCCGCGGCCACCCCCGACGCCAGAATCGATCGCGATCGCATCAGCGCCTCCTCGAAGACCCACCCCTGCACCGTGTCCAGCGCAGCGGGGACAACAGTGTTGAGGCACCCTATGGGGGACAATCCGTCGCAGTCCATCACCGAACGACCGAATCGTCGCAACGTCGGCGCCGGGCTCAGAGCACGTTCACCGCGCGGGCGAGCAGGACGCCGATCGTCACCAGCGACACGCCCCCGGCCAGCGACATCATCAGCTTGGCCCGCACGGACAGCGGGAGCGTGTCGGTGGGGCTGAACGCCGTCGCGCTGGTGAAGGCGACGAACAGGTAGTCCGCGAACGACGGCCGCCACCGCTCGGCGTCCCACCCGGGGACCCCGGTCATCTGCGGGAACAGGAGGTCGGGCCGGTCGGCGTCGCGCCCGTGCCGCGGGTCACGCGCGAAGGGCCCACCGCGATCGAGCTCCCACAACCCGACCGAGATCGCCGCGACGTTGGTCATCCAGATCAGCAGACCCGCCTTGACGAGCAGGGTCGGGTCGGACCACTCGTGGTTCAGCAGCTGGATGACCAGCACCAGCAGGGCGCACGCGTTCGCGACCGCCATGACGGCGCTGAGCAGAACGGAGGCGATCCGCAGTTGCGGGGTGTCCCGGCGGAGGGTGAGCGGGTTGGTCACCAGCAGCGGGACCAGCAGCGCGACCTCGATCGCCGGCAGGGCCCAGCGCAGCCAGCCGCCCATCTGCCGGGGCAGGGCGAACTGCAGCGCAAGCACGACCAGCACGGTGAGCGAGGCCGGCCAGCGCCGTTCGTGCGGCAGGGCGGGACGGATCTGCTCGGGCACGCTGGGATTGTGCCCGGCCGACCACTAGGTCGAGGTCTCGCCATCCCCGAGGTGGGCACGCAACCGGTGGACGACGTCGTCGACGTCGCCCGGCGCCCGGAAGACGGCGACGACCGTGGCATCCGAGGCGTCCGGAACCTCCGCACCCGGCGGCTCGAAGGTCCGGACGACGACGTCGAGCGCGGAGTCCAAGTCATGCAGCGCGGCCTCGGGGGCGCCCACCCCGCCGTCCCTCAGCCAGGTGCGCAGCACGCTGTTGTGCGCAGCGACCACCGCCGCGGCGACGATGTCCGCCAGCAGCGTCGGCGGGGGGTCCCCCGGCGTGGCCTCCCCGGCCAGCCGGCCGCGGAGGTAGGAGGCGAACAGCCGCTCGTAGCGCCACACGCTGGCGATCTCCCGCTGGCGCAGGGCGTCCACCCGGCGCGCCACCCGGTAGCGCTGCACGGACACCTCGGGATCGGCGAGGTAGCTGCGGAACACGAGCCGGACCCCGCCGCAGACCGCCGCCACCGGGGGGAGCGCGGCCGCCGCCAGGAACTGGGAGATCACCGCCAGCTGGGTGTCGTGATCGGGGAAGATCACGTCGTCCTTGGAGCGGAAGTAGCGGAAGAAGGTGCGCCGGGCGATCCCCGCCCCCTCGGCGATCGCCTCGACCGTGGTCGCCTCGTACCCGCGGTCGCCGAAAAGTTCGAACGCCGAGTCGACCAGCCGGGACCTGGTCTGCGCGCCGCCCGCCGGCCCGACGTGCACGACGCCCGGGACGGGGGTGAAGACGCCGGAGACGGTCATGCGGCCGACCCTACCGGCACCGGTCGGGGCTGCCGCCGGTCCGCGACGTGGCCGTCGTCACCCCGGTCCGACGATCAGCGGGTGATCGGCACGGCACCGATCAGGCGCTGCGGGCGTCGGGTGCGGATCGAGGCCGCGGTGCAAGGCGGCTGCGGGACGTCGCGGGGAGGCTGGCCTCGACGCAGCCACGGCAGGCCTGTGCGCTCTGCGCGGAGAACCGCCGCTCCCAGAAGACCGTCCACCCGGCGGTCCACTCCCCGCACAGTGTGCGGCGGGACCCGGGCCGCCAGCCGTGCTCCAGCCCGTAGGGCACCCAACCGTACGGCGGCGAGCCGGTGCGGTCGCGGACCTTGTGCGTGGCGATGACGAACAGCTCGGACCCGGGCGGAACCGGCTTGTCCACGGTGCGCAGGTGCGAGGACATCGAAGACATGGCCGCTCCTCTCGGGCGAGCCGTGCACTCAGTGCCATATGGTAGGCACTCGATGCACTCCAGGGCAATGGCTCACGGAGCGGGCGCGAACACCGGCCGGAGCAGATCCCCCGCCTGCGGATCCGCGAGCACCACCAACTCGTCACCCGCCTGCAGCCGGGTGGCGGCGCGCACCGGAAGGAGGGTGCCGTCGCGGATCACCAGGCTGACCCAGCAGTCCTCGCCGACGTCCAGGTCGGCGAGGGAGCAACCGTCGGCGGGCGCCCCGGCGACCACGGTGAACCGGTGCACGCCCTCCGGCTCGTCCCGGAAGCGCACGCCGAGGCTCCACGGCTCGGGTTCCACGGTCCGCAGCGGTACGCCCATTCGCCGGGCCATCGCCGGCATCAGCCCGCCCTGGACGACCACCGAGAACGCCACGACGACGAAGATCACCTCGTACAGCCGGTTCGCGTCCGGTGCCCCGGCCCGCAGGATCAGTACGCCGAGCAGGATCGGCACCGCGCCCTTCAGCCCCGTCCAGGCGACGAAGGCCCGCTCCCCCACCCGAAGCCGTACCGGCAGCAGCAGCGCGCCCACCACGACCGGGCGGACGACGAGGGTGAGCGCGACCGCGAGGCCCAGGCCGATCCACCAGGCGTCGCCGGTGATCACGGATCCCAGGTGCACGGACAGGCCCAGCAGGAGGAACGCGACGATCTCGGCGAGGCTGGCCAGGGCCGAATGGAAGCGCTCGATCTCGCCCTTGTGGGGGGCACGCTCGTCACCGATGACGATGCCGGCGACCAGTGCCGCGAGGAAGCCCGAGCCGTGCGCCACCGCGGCCAGCCCGTAGATGGCCAGCCCGCCGAACAGGACCCGGAGCGGGTACAGGCTCTCCCCGGGCAACGGGATGCGGCGCATCGAGATCAGCAGCAGCCGCCCGCCGACGACGCCGACCACCAGCCCCACCACCATCTGGAGGACGAAGCTCACCGCGACCTGGCCGACCGCGGACGCGGTCGAGGTGGCCGGGCTCGTGGCCAGCAGGCCGACCATCAACGCGATGCCGACGGGATCGTTGGCCCCGGACTCGCCCTCCAGCAGCACGCCGGTGCGCCCGGCCACCTCGCGCCGTCCGAGCACGGAGAACACCGCCGCCGGGTCGGTGGGCGCCAGCGCGGTGCCGAGCAGCAGCGCCGCCCGCCAGTCCAGGGCGAAGGCGGCGTGCGCCACCCCGGCCAGCGCACCGGCGGTGAGCAGGGTGCCGACGACCCCGAGCCACGCCACCGCCGCCGCGGCGGTCCGGAGCCGCCGCCACCCGATGCGCATGCCGCCGTCGAAGAGGATCACCGCCAGACAGACCGTGACGACGTCCTCGATCGCCTCCGTGGAGACCCGGCCCAGGCGGGGAGCCAGCTCCGCGGCGACCGCCGCGCCGATCAGAAAGATCGCCGGAGCGGGGATCCGCAGCCGCTCGCTCACCCTGCTGGACAGGACCGCCGCCATCCCGACCGCGGCGGCGGCGAGGACGGCGAAGCCGAAGGCGACCTGCTCGTTCACCATCCACCACCCTCGGTCGATCCTGACGTCGATCCTGCCGTCGATCCTGCCTTCGATCAGCCGAAGTTCCGGCCCTCACCCCGGTAGGTCGGGACCGGCGACGCCTGGCCCCCGTCCGGCGCGACGAGGTACATCCTGTCCACCCGCTCGCACAGCTCCCCGGCCCTGGCGTGCCGGAACCACACCCGGTCGCCGACCCGCAGCCGGTCGGCCGCCTCGCCCAGCACCGGCGTCTGCAC
>JBKPQU010000089.1:0-1999 GCA_046734255.1 Actinomycetota bacterium | reverse complement strand
GGGATGCGCGATGGTCCGGGCATCCTGGCTTCGTTGTGGCGTCACCGAGGCGTCGCGCTCGTCATGATGTTGTTGGCGGCGCTCGCCGGCTACCTCGTCGTCTGGCTGCTGCCGGCCAGGTACGAGGCTCAGGCCACGCTGGTCCTGCGCGATCCCTTCACGGCGGGTGTCCTCGGTGACGGCAGCGGCCAGCCCGGCGACTGGGCGGTCTACATGGCCAAGCAGGGAGACATCGTGAACTCCCGTGAGGTGTTGAATCGCGCGGCCGGACTGCTGGGTGGCACGCTCTCGTCGGACGACATCCGCAGCGCGGTCCAGGCCGCACCGTCGTCCGACCTCGCCAGCCTCGAGGTCCACGCCACAGCCTCTGACCCGGCGATGGCGGCCAAGCTCGCCAACGCGGTCGGCGAGGCCTATCAGCAAGTCAGCCACGAGAGCGTCACCGATGAGGCGCGCCGGAGGACCGACAGCCTGGAACGGATCCGCCGTGGCCTCCAGGTCCAGCTGGACGCCGTCCGAGGCCCGTTTGCCGGAAATCAGCCGCTCGTCGGGGCGACCCAGGACGCGTTGGCCTCCCAGATCGCCGACCTGCGCCAACGCGAACAGGACATCGGCGAGCGGGCGGCCAGCTTCGGCAGCGGAGTCGACCTCTTCGAGCGAGCCGAGGCGCCGCAACGCTCCACCTTGCCAAGCCCGCTGATCGGTGGCTTCGTGGGAGCCGTCTTCGGACTCGTGGCCGCCACTGGCTGGGCGTGGTGGCGGACGGCGCGCGACCCCCACGTCCAGGGCGAGGAGGATCCAGCGGCCGTCCTCGGCGTGCCGTTGCTCGGTCGGATCCCGGACATCGGCCGGACGATCACGGCAGGGGCGGCCCGTGCCGAGCTGGATGATGGTGGCGGTGAGGCTTACCACGCCATCCTCGCATCGCTCGAGCACAGGCTGGCCGCCCTCGGCGGCACGTCGGTGGTGGTGACCGGGGTCATGCCGGGCGCCGGCGCCACCAGCACGGTGCTGCTGCTGGCCGACGCGGCCCTGCGCCAGCAGCGCCGCCTCTTCCTGATCGACGCCGACAAGCGCACCGAGCTGCTGACCGAGTTCTGCCAGGCAGTCGGCCGTCTTGACCTCGTCGACGCGCACCAGCCCCTCGACCAGGACGCCGTGCTCGACGGTGGGGATCACCGGCCGCCAGACAGCACGGCCGTGCAACCGCACCCGGCCGCCTTCTTCCGTAGCAACACCTTCCGGCAGCAGTTGACCAGCCTGGCGAAACGGGCGGACCTGGTGCTGATCGACGCCCCGGCACTCCTGACCGCGTCCGAGACCATCGCCGTCGCCGGGCAGGCCGACTCCGTCGTTCTCGTGGTCGGTCCGGGGACGCGCAAGGATCAGTTGCAGGCCGTGAACGAGCGTCTCGCCTTCACGAACACTCCATTGCTCGGCTACGTCTACAACCGTGCCCGGCCAGTGCCTCGCGGGACGTCCAACGGACAAAGTCGGGACGCCCCCTTCCTCGTTCGGGCATGGAAGGCGGGGTCGTTGCCGAGCAAGCTGCCCTTCACGAGCTGGTCGAAGTCATGACCTCCGATCCACCGGCTCTGCAGGGGGTGGAAGAGACTCCGGGCGGGACTCAGGAGAACCTGACCGCCCGGACCGCCTCCGGGCTGAGCTGGTCGTACCTCTCCACGGCCGTGCTGCTCGCGGCGAACCTGATCTATACCGCTACCATCTCGCGGCTGCTCGAACCGGCCGCCTTCGGGCTCCTCGCCACGGCGAACCTGGTGATCCTTTTCACCCTCTACTTCGCGAGAATGGGGATCGCCTCCGCGGTCGTGCAGAAGCCGGAGCTGTCCAAGGAGGACATCCGGGCCGCGTCCACCGCGGGCGTCGTCATCGGCCTGGTCTGCATGGCGGTCGTCTGGGCGCTGGCGTGGCCGATCGCCGCCGTTTTCCGGAACCCCGACCTGCCCCCGATCCTGCGCGCCCTGAGCCTGTCCTTCGT
>JBKPQU010000088.1:0-8843 GCA_046734255.1 Actinomycetota bacterium | reverse complement strand
CGCCGCGGCGATGCTTACTGCCGGGCCGTTCACGCTCATGCACGTGCCCGGCACGTTCCAGAACACTGCGGCGGACCAGGCCGTGGTCACCCTCGTCGCGGTCGCCCTGCTCGCGCCCTTCCTGAGGTATCTGCTCGGCGTCATGTTCGTGGACACCGGTGGCAGCATCCTCGCCGTCGGGCTGTTGCACGCGTCCTTCAACGGCGCGGGACAGATGTCCGCCGCCCACGGCGGGTGGGAGTCCCTGCCCGCACTCCTGGTGCTGGTCCTGGCCGTGGCCGCATATCGGGGATGGGCGCGGCGGTCACCATCGCGTCTCCACCGCAGTCCATCCGATGTACACGGCGCGGACACGGCGCACGCGATGTCCTCGCCGACGCTATCGCCACCGTCACGGTCAGCGTGATCCTCCGCGGCCACCTCGGACCCGGACAGGGGCCGTCGTAGTCCACCCAGATCAGGCTGGATTGCGGCCGGCCAGGCGTCCCGATCTTCTGGCTCGAGGGGCGGCCCGGGCTTGAGCAGTATGCGGTTCCGGCCGCCCCGGGTCACGTCATCGAGGAGCGAGCCTCACTCGCAGGTCCCGAAGTTGAAGGAGAATTCCTTGCCGTTGGGACTGATGTGCTCCACGCCGTTGACGCTGTCCACCGTGCCACCGCTCCGGCTGAGGATCTGGAACTTGTCGGTGGACGTTCCCTGGGCGCCACCGGTGTTGGCGTTGACGGTTATGCCGAACCACATGGCACCCGCGACCGCGTAGCGGTTGCCGTACTGGTCCTGGAGCACCACATGGAGGGGCGTGACGGTGATGGTGTAGTTGGTGTTGCCCGAGGCGCTCTGTCCTTCGTGGACCACGGTGGCGAGCTCTCCCGAGATGGGGATGTAGGTGGTGTCGCCACACTGGAGTGGGTCGCTGGGGGCGGGCTGGGTGATGCGGATGGCGGGCTGGCTGGCGGCGGCGGACGACGCCCCCACCAGCGGCACGCCTACCATCACCGCTGCGCCGAGCAGGAGCCTCAGATGCCTCCTGGCCGTCCGGCGGATCGTGGGCCGGTGCGCGTTGACGGTGGTCATGTTGACCTCCCCGGGGTGCTGGCGCCGCCGGCCTTTCCGGCGGCGGCCTGTGCCGCGACAATGGAACGCCCGGGCGGGTGGGCGCCTGAGCCCACGGTCCCGGAACGGCCGGGCAAGCTGCCCGGCAGATTTGGGACCCACTCGGGCCTTCTCGGGACGGTGCGGGAGGAACACTCGCGGCATGCGCGCTCGGGCCCTGGCGGTGGCGGCGGTCGTGACGGCGCGCCCTCACCTCAGAGCAATACGCCTCACCACTGGCAAACGTCGGTACGACCTCCGGCACGCTGCGGTCTCAACCTGGCTCAACGGGGGTGTCCCTCCCACTCAGGTCGCCGAATGGGCCCGGCCACAGCGTCGCAGTGGTCCACGCCATCTACGCCAATGCCCTCCTCCGGGTCTCCGAGGCCCTCGGCGGTGGCGCCGAGCCGTGAGTCGCGGCGGCGCCGCGCGGCCGCGGGTTAACCCACGAGCCACACGACGATCCCGATCAGTGCGGCCACCCCGCCGATGACGACGGCGGCAAATGCCATGCGACCATGCCCGGCGAGGGCCCTGCGCCTGCGAGCTTCGTATCCGAGGGTTGCCCCCAGGCCTCCAAGGATGATCGGGGCGCTGACCCAGAACAGCAGGATCCCTGCCAGGCCGAGGATGCTGCAGACAAGGCCGACGGTTGCCGGGCGGCCACTGTCTGGTGGCGCCTGCACCGCCCAGCGGGCCAGCACCCCAAACAAGAGGACCGTCGCGGCGGCGATGGCGATCAGACCGATCAGCTCCTCCCGGTCCAACCGTCCCCCGTTCTCGCTGGGGCTGATGTAGTCGTTCAGCCTGGGAAACCCGGCCGCAGCGGCCAGCGTCAGCAGTCCCGCCCACCAGACCCGGGTCATAGCCGCCCGGTCGCCTCTTGGCCTGTGGGTCTCGACGGTTGTCATGACGACCTCCCTTGTGCTGGACGCCGCCGGCCTTCCCGGCGGCGGTCTATGCCGGACAATGAGGCGCCAGGGCGGGTGGCGCCTGAGGCTACGGTCCTGGAACGACCGGGCAGCCTGCCCGGTCGATTTGGGACCCAACCAGGCCTCCTCGGGACGGCGCCGGAGGGACCCTGGCGGCATGCGCGCACGGGTCGTGGCGGTGCTGGCGGTCGTGGTCGCGGTGGCCGCCGTGGCGGTGGCCGCCTGGGTACGCACCCTGCCCGGTGTGCCGGTGCAACTTGTCATCGGCTACGGGACCGACCTGCCCGCCGGGCTGCTGGCGGTGGCCTGGACGGTGACCGGCGCGGTGCTGGTGGCCCTGCGGCCCCGCAACAGCCTGGGCTGGCTGGTGGTGGGGGTCGGGGTCTGCCAGGGGTTGCAGCAGGGGCTGGCCGCCTACGGCGGCTACGGCGTCGCCGTCGCCGGGTGGCCGCTGGACCGTTGGGCCGCCTGGGTGGCGAGTGGGTTGTGGCTGCCAGGGCTGCTGCCGCTGGCCAGCCTGCTGCTGGCGCTGTACCCGGACGGCCGGCTGCCGGCCCGCTGGTGGCGCTGGCCGTTTGCGGCTGCCGGCCTGGGCATGGCGCTGCTCACCCTGGCGACGATGCTCGCCCCGCGGGCCTACGCCGACGCCGCGCCCGGCCCGTCGCCGCTGAGTGCGCCAACCCTTGCCATGGCGGGCATGGTCGTGGGAGGCGCGCTGTTCGTCGGTGGCACCGTCGTGATCTGGGTGGCGTCGGTGGTGCGGCTGCTGCGTGCTCGCGCGCCGGAACGCCAGCAGCTCGCCTTGCTGTTGTTGGTGGTGGTGCCGTTCCTGCTGGTGGCTTACCTGACGCCGTCGGTGCCGGCGTTTCTGGCGTTGGGTTTCCTGATCCCGGTAGCAATCGCGGTGGGGATCCTGCGGTACCGGCTGCTGGGCATCGAGGTCGTGCTACGCCGTGGTCTGGTCTACGGCGCGCTGACCGCCACGGTGGTCGGGGTCTACCTGGTCGTCACCACTGTGGCGGGCACCCGGCTGGAGGGCGGGCCGCTGCCCGGGGTGGTCGCCGCCGCGCTGGTCGCCGTCGGGCTCACTCCGCTGCGGGACCGGCTGCAGGCTGTCGTTGACCGGTTGATGTACGGCGACCGGCGGGACCCGATGCGCGCCGTCGCCCGCCTGGGCGACCAGGTCGCGGCCGCCGGGGAGACCGACCTGCTCCCGGCGGTGCTGGCCAGCGTGACCGACGCGGTCCACGCCCCAGGCGCCGCCGTCTTGACCCCCGACGGGTCGGTGCTGGCCGCCCACGGCGCCAGCGTCGCAAGCAGCAGCGCCGAACTGCTCCCACTCCGCGTCGGCGGCCGGGAGCTTGGCAGGCTGCAGGTGGCGTCGCGGAGCCCGGCCGAGCCCTACAGCGACGGCGACCGGCGGCTGCTCGCCGCCTTGGCACCCCAGGTCGCAGTTGTGGTCCGCGCCTTGGAGTTGGCCGAGGCGCTGGAAGCCGAACGCGACCACGTGGTGGCGGCAACCCGCCAGGAACGCGACCGGCTGCGCCGCGACCTCCATGACGGGCTCGGGCCGTCGCTGTCTGGGGTCGGCCTTGGCCTACAGGCCCTGCAGGACGCGCGGGCCGCCGGCGACCAGGCGACCACCGACCAGCTGCTGGGCCGCATCCGTGAGGAAGTCACCACGGCCGTACGCGAGGTCCGGCGGATCCTGGACGACCTGCGCCCAGCGGTGCTGGACAGCACCGGGCTGCCCGGCGCCATCCGCCGGCATGCCGCCGCGGTCTCCACCGGCCCCCTCGAGGTCTCCGTCGACGCCGCCGACCTGCCGATCCTGCCCCCCGCCGTCGAGACGGCCGCCTACCGCATCACCCAGGAGGCGCTGACAAACGTCGTCCGACACGCTGGCGCCCACCACGCCCACATCACGCTGGATACCTCCGCTGCTGCCCTGACGGTTACCGTCACCGATGACGGCCAGGGCATCCACCGCGCACCCCACCACCCTGGCGTCGGCCTGGCGTCGATGCACCAACGCGCCCAGGCGGTCCAGGGAACCTTGCGGGTGCACAGCGGCGAGCACGGCACCACCGTGGTGGCCTCTCTGCCGCTGCCGGACGGCCCCTCGTGAGCGCGCCGGTCCGTGTGGTCATCGCCGACGACCACCCGATGTTCCGCTACGGGCTGCGCGCGGTGCTGGACGCCGCCGAGGAGGTCACCGTGGTCGGTGAGGCCGCCGACGGCCAGCAGCTGCTGAACTTGGTTGACCAGACCCGACCCGACGTGGTGCTCACCGACCTGGCCATGCCCGGCCTGGACGGCGCCACCGCCACCCGGCAACTGCTGGACCGCCACCCCCAGCTAGGGGTGCTGGCCCTGACCATGCATGACGACGACCAAGCAGTGTTCGGCGCGCTGCGCGCGGGAGCGCGCGGATACCTGCTCAAGGGCGCCGAGAAGGCCGAGATCCTCCGCGCCGTGCAGGCCGTCGCCGCCGGCGAGGCAGTCTACGGCGCCGCCGTAGCGCGACGGATCATGGAGTTCTTCACCGGCACCCAGCAGGAGTACGCCGCCCAGGTCTTCCCCCAGCTGACCGCCCGCGAGCGGGAGGTGCTGGAGCTGGTCGCCGCCGGCTGCGGCAACCACGAGATCGCCCGCCGGCTGGTGCTGTCGGAGAAGACCGTCCGCAACCACGTCGCGGCCGTCCTGCTCAAGCTAGAGGTATCCGACCGCGCCGCCGCGGTGGCCAAGGCCCGCGACGCCGGACTCGGCAGCAACCCCGCGTAGAGGCCGCAAGCTCGATCGAAATCAGTGACAGCTGAGGTACATCAGCAAGTACAGCAACCACCCGGCACATGCATTCGAGGCGGGTCATCATCCCGGTTTCCATGTGGACGGCGTTGTGGCCGTGCGGCATCCACGCGCCAGGGTTGTCGGGGAGCACATCGATGTCGATGCGTTACATCGCCGGCACGAGGATGGTGCCCTTGCGGGCCCGTCCGCCGTTGCGCACGGCGAAGTTACGCCCCTGCAGGTGGATCGGGTGCAGCATCATCGTCTGGTTGACCACTCGCAACCGGGTGAGCTGGCCCTGCCGAACGGTCAGCGGCCGGGTGTCGTCGTAGGTGCGGCCGTTGATGGTCCACCGGTCGGACGTCATCTCCCCACCGAGCACGACGTCCTTGTGCTCCGGAAGCCGGTCGCGTAGCCGGACGGAGTCCTCAGCCAGCAAGTCGCCCACCCCAGCCGGCGCCCCCAGATTTCCTCCGGCATCGTATCGATGCCTGGCAGTGAACCTGCGCCGGTTCCCATGAGAAGCCGGGCGGGCGTCCCGTCTTGCCGAGCGGTACAGCCGTGAACGGGAACATCCCGTCGCTGAGGGTGACGACCGTGTCGTAACGTTCGCCCATAGAGATCCGTACCGCGTCGACCTGCACCTGCGAGCACGACGTGCTCGACCTTCTTGCCGCCGGCGAAGCCGGGCGCGATTGTGTCTTGGCTGCTAGTGCGCTGACCGGTTAGGTCCGCCGTTGCGCACCCGGCCTCAGCCGTGAGTCGCGAGAGTCCGGGAAACAGCACCCCTGAGGAACCAGGAGCGACCGGCCACCAGCGCGCGGCGGCGCCGCGCGGCTGACCGGGCACCCGCCCGGTCGTGGTCCGGTTCGTGGGGGCGAACTGCGGCGTACCGGAGTGTCTGGAGACTCCACGGAGGGGGGTCGTAATGGCACTCCAGCGTGTTCAGGACACGCCTGCGGGGGTTGAGCACCGGCCTCGGGTGGCGTGCGCGCAGGTTCGAATCCTGCCGGGGCGCAAAAAGGTGATTCTGCGGATGCGTGAGAAGACGATGGGGCTGAGCGGGGTGCGATCTTGCTCGAGCGGTCGAACTGGCGCATGCTTGATCACCATGTCCATGTCTCCCAGCGAAGACCAGCCGGATTCTCGTGCGACCTCAGGGCCGTTTCGTGATGTTACGGAGGGGATTTGGGAGCTGCGCGAGGCGGGGCCGCCGGAGGCCGAACGCACCGTTCTTCTGCTGGGCGGGGCGCTGGCCTCCGCCCGCTGCTACGACGCGCTCGTCGGTCACTCGACGCTGACGGCCGGGTCGGTGCGGTTGGTCGCCGCCACCCTGCCCGGCTTTGGGCGCACCCCCGCACCGGACGACGTGACCGTCGAGAACTACGCCCGCCTCGCGGCCGATCTTGCCGCGAGCCTGGGCGCCGACGTGGTCGCCGGCCACAGCCTCGGTGCCAATGTCGCGTTGGAGATGGGGCTACGGGGCGGGTGGTCGGGGCCGTTCGTCCTGTTGTCACCCAGCTTCTGCCGTAGGGACGAGTCGATCTTCCCGCGGGCCCTGGACCGACTGGGCTCCGTGCTCGGTCATCTCCCCTTCTCCTTGATGTTCCGCATCATCGGACCGGCGATGCGGGGGAGCCTGCCACCCGACTATGCGGATGACGTGGTGGCAGAGCTCGGCAACAACGATCCGCGCTTCGTGCGACGCCAGACCCGCGCGCACCTGCAGTACCTCGATCGGCACCCCGCGCTGGCCGGCGATCTGGCGACCAGCGGTCGCAGCACCACGGTGATCTTCGGCGAGAAGGACGACGTCAAGATCCAACCGGAGGAACGTGCCGCCCTTGAAGGCTCACCCTCAGTCAGTCTTGTCGTCATTTCTGGAACCGGCCATTTCGCTCTCATCGAGAAGCCGGGGCGGGTCGCCGAGCTCATCGTCGAGGCGCTCGGCTTCGACTAACGATTCCTGGGAGTCGGGCTGAGGGTCCATGTGACCGACAGGCCGGTGTGGGGGGTGGCTTCAGCGTGCTGCGGAGGCTCCTGTTGGCGGGGTCACACTGCGGTGGATGTCGGATCAGGCAAAAGGGTCGTCCTCTAGGCCTGGCACTCGGAGTACGCCGAGAGCGCCATCTCGACTCCCTTTGCGTCACCGTTCATCGCGGTGGCCCGGCCGACGACAATCCGAGACATCGGCAGGATGAAGGAGTCGCCCAGCTCCGGGCCGAGTTCCAGGGATGCCGACGCATGGTGCAACGCCGTGGCCGCGTCGCCGCACACTGCGGCTCCCCAGGCGGCATAGTGCTCCACGTGAGTTCGGAGCGAATCCGCGCGGGAGGTCAGCCGGGGCGCATGCGGTCGGTCGGGTCGGCAGCGGTGCAGCACCTGATGTCGGTTGCCTCCACCAGTGACACGTCCAGCCGAAACCAGCCCACCGCCACCATCCACGGCCGCCGCCAGCCGACCGTGGCATTGGGACCTGCTCAAGTTCGAGGGGATCCTCGTCGCAGCCTCTGTCCTGGTCCTGCTCTTGCCGACTCCGGCGCACGAGATCGTGATCTTCGAGCTGAGCGTCCTGGTTGCCACGGGCGTCTGGCGAGACTCGTTCAGCCACTGACCGCCTGGGGGACGAGGCCAGCCACGTTGTGATCCCGACATCATCAAGGAGCGAGACGGGGAGCCAGGCCGGAGGGTCGACCTCCCACCGACCCTGAAGGACAACTGCTACGAGGTGAGAACGTCCTGTCCGCCGCGTTCAACGTGCCGGAGGCCCCCACACGTCCGGCTCTCGACCAGATGTATGGGCCGAATGAGGCCGTGCCCAACCTGGAGGCCCACCTGTGAAGATTCTTGTCACCGATGACAGCAAGGCGATGCGGATGATCGTCACTCGCATGTTGCGTCAGGCGGGCTACAGCGGCCACGACATCGTCGAGGCCGAGAACGGGCGGCAGGCGCTGGAACTGGTGTCCAGCGAATCGCCGGACCTGATCCTCTCGGACTGGAACATGCCCGAGATGACCGGCATCGACTTGCTCCGGGCGCTGCGTGCCTCGGGCAACGCGACACCCTTCGTCTTCGTCACCTCGGAGGGGGGGTGGGACGAGATGCGCGCGCAGGCCCACCAGGCAGGTGCCCTGGGGGTGATCGCCAAGCCGTTCACAGCGGACGCCTTCGCCGAGATGCTCGGCCCGGTGATGCCGGCGTGAGCGGTGAGCAGTCGCCGCTGCCGAGCCGCAACCTGTCACCAGGCGACGGATGAATGCTGCTGGTGACAAGCACGTCTTCGCCGCCGCATCTAGTGACACCGCGCCGTGCTGAGGAAGCTCCGCGTGCACGGGTCAGAGCAGGTGTGCATTTTGCTTCCGCCCCAGCGCTGCTGTACGGCTTGACGGGTGGTGGCGAGTCGGCTGGCGATGTCGGCCCAGGAGTACCCGAGGGCCGGAGGCCATCGATGGCGCGGCGGGTGGCGGCGTGGAGCTCGTCGGCCAGGTCGAGGAGATCAGGGAGGGCCTCGATGTCACCTTCGGCGGTGCGGCGGCTGTGGGCGCGGATGATGCCGGTGGCGAATGCGGCGTAGTCCAGGTTCTCCACGTCCCTCCTGCGGCGGCGGGATCTGTGGGTTGGCCTTGGGGTCGAGGCGGTGACTCATCATGGGTGCTAGTGCAGGTCGTTGGTTCCTTTACTGCTTCTGGAACGATCACCGGCACCTGGGGTTTCCTTGCTGAGGAGGACGGCGAGCGCGACGCCGGTTAGTCCAGCTCCGATGAGGTAGGCGCTGCGGACGCCGGTGTGGGACAGCAGGAGTCCACCGGTTAATGCCCCGGCGGCGATGCCGAGGTTGAATACGGCCGAGAACACTGCTGAGGCCAGATCGGTGCTGCCAGGTGCGATCTGTAGCACTCGGGCCTGGAACGTGGAGGGAACCTGGGGCAACGCGAATCCCCATAGCGCCACCAACGCCACAGTAGCGACCTGGTTGGTCCCGAGAAGGTAGAGGGCGAGCAGGGTCACGGTGAGTAGGGCGACAGG
>JBKPQU010000087.1:0-6488 GCA_046734255.1 Actinomycetota bacterium | reverse complement strand
CGCCGGGGGAGGGAGCGCGGGCGATCCGCCCCCGGAGGGCCCGCGGCGAGGTCAGGTCGGGAGCGCGCCCGGACGCCCGGGACCCGCAACCGGTCTCGGCGAGCATCGAGCGGCTGGTGGCCGAGCGCGGGTGGACCACGCCGGTCGCCGTGGGCGGCGTGATGGGCCGGTGGGACGCGGTCGTCGGCCCGGACGTGGCCGCGCACTGCGTGCCCGAGAGCTTCGCCGACGGCGTCCTGACCGTCCGCGCGGACTCCTCGGCGTGGGCGACCCAGGTCCGCCTGCTCGTCCCGACCCTGCTGCGCCGGCTCGGGGAGGTCGTCGGTCAGGACACCGTGACCAAGGTCGTCGTCCGCGGCCCGTCCGGCCCGACGTGGCGGAGGGGGCCGCGGGTGGCACCCGGCTCCCAGGGCCCGCGGGACACCTACGGTTGAGAACGCCCACTATTGGGGTGGTTCCGGACCCTGGATCCGGGGTCTCCGGTGCTCGGATGAGCGGCGCTGAGACGGCTCGCGCCACCAGGGGGCGTATCGGTATTCGGCCACCCACGCGACGGGGCGGCAAATCCGGGTTCTCGGGCCGTACAGGGCAGGTCTGGGGGAGGTTGTCGGTACCGACCCGATAGGATGGAGGGCAGATCGGCGGTACCCGGGGGGCTCAGTGCGAGGCCGTCTCGCCGAGCCCGCCGAACCGCGGTAGCGCACCGATCGCCGTCCGGCTCGACCCTGAGAATCGACCGGCACCGACCTTGCAAGGAGCCTTCTTCCAGTGGCCGACCAGTCCTCGAGCCAGACGTCCACCGTGCCCGTCCCCTCCAGCATCGCCGGCAGCTACGACGCCAGCGCGATCACCGTCCTCGAGGGTCTCGAGGCCGTCCGCAAGCGTCCGAGCATGTACATCGGCTCCACCGGCGAGCGCGGCCTCCACCACCTCGTCTACGAGGTCGTGGACAACTCCGTCGACGAGGCGCTGGCCGGCTACTGCTCCCAGATCGAGGTGAGCCTGCTCGCCGACGGCGGCATGCGCGTGGTCGACGACGGGCGCGGCATCCCGGTCGACCTCCACCCGGACGAGCAGCGGCCCGCGCTGGAGGTCGTGCTGACCATGCTCCACGCCGGCGGCAAGTTCGGCGGCGGCGGATACACGGTCTCCGGCGGGCTGCACGGCGTCGGTCTGTCGGTGGTCAACGCGCTGTCCCGGCGGCTGGACGTCGAGGTCAAGCGGCAGGGTTACGTCTGGCGGCAGAGCTACCGGTCGGGCGTCCCGGAGCGCCCGCTCGCGCGCGGCGAGGCGACCACCGAGACCGGCACCACGGTCACCTTCTGGCCGAGCGCGGACATCTTCGAGACCACCGTCTTCGACTTCGAGACGCTGCGCTCGCGATTCCAGCAGGTGGCGTTCCTGAACAGGGGCCTGCAGATCACGCTCGTCGACGAGCGGCCGGAGCACGCGGACTCCGACGGGACGGCCCCGGCGGTGACCTTCCGGTACGACGGCGGCCTGGTCGACTACGTCAGGCACCTGAACTCCTCGAAGAAGGCCGATCCGGTCCATCCGGAAGTGATCGACTTCGAGGCGGAGGACACCGAGCGCAAGCTGTCGATCGAGGTCGCCATGCAGTGGACCACCGCCTACTCCGAGAGCGTCCACACCTACGCCAACACGATCAACACCCACGAGGGCGGTGCGCACGAGGAGGGGTTTCGCGCGGCGCTGACCACGTTGGTCAACGAGTACGCCCGGGACAAGGGCCTGCTCAAGGAGCGCGACGAGAACCTGACCGGCGACGACATCCGCGAGGGCCTGACCGCGGTGGTGTCGATCAAGCTCGAGGAGCCGCAGTTCGAGGGGCAGACCAAGACCAAGCTCGGCAACACCGAGGCGAAGACGTTCGTCCAGCGGGTGGTCCGCCAGGAGCTCACGCACTGGTTCGACGGCCACCCGAGCGAGGGGCGGGACGTGGTCCGCAAGTCGGTCCAGGCGGCGGCCGCCCGGATGGCCGCGCGCAAGGCCCGCGAGGCGACCCGGCGCAAGGGCCTGCTGGGCGGGGGCGGCCTGCCCGGCAAGCTGTCGGACTGCCAGTCCACCAACCCGGAGGAGTGCGAGATCTTCATCGTCGAGGGGGACTCGGCCGGCGGCTCGGCCAAGCAGGGCCGTGACCCGAGGACCCAGGCGATCCTGCCGATCCGCGGAAAGATCTTGAACGTCGAGAAGGCCCGGATCGACAAGGTGCTGGCCAACACCGAGGTCCAGGCGCTGATCAGCGCGTTCGGCACCGGGGTCGGCGAGGACTTCGACCTGCTCCGCCTGCGGTACCACAAGATCATCCTGATGGCGGACGCCGACGTCGACGGCCAGCACATCCGCACGCTCCTGCTCACGCTCCTGTTCCGGTTCATGCGCCCGCTGGTGGACAACGGGCACGTGTATCTCGCGAACCCCCCGCTGTACAAGATCAAGTGGCAGAAGGCCCCGCCGGACTACGCCTATTCCGACCGCGAGAAGGACGCGCTGGTGGCGGCGGGGATCGAGGCCGGCCGCAAACTCCCCAAGGAGGAAGGGATCCAGCGCTACAAGGGTCTGGGCGAGATGAACTACGACGAGCTCGCCGAGACCACGATGGATGCGGCGCACCGGGTCCTGCTGCAGGTGACCTTGGAGGACGCTGCGGCCGCGGACGAGATGTTCTCGGTGCTGATGGGCGAGGACGTCGAGTCACGCCGTTCGTTCATCCAGCGCAACGCCAAGGATGTGCGCTTCCTCGACATCTGAGCCGGGTCGTGGCCGGCCGCCGCGACCCACCCGCGTCCCGGAAGACCCCCGGTGCCGACGGCACCTGAACCAGCGAAGGACGTAGACGTACGTGAGCGAGCAGCCGCCGACCGGCCCCGGCAACCGGGTCGAGCCGATCGATCTCCAGCTGGAGATGCAGCGTTCCTACCTCGACTACGCGATGAGCGTGATCGTGAGCCGGGCGCTGCCCGATGTCCGCGACGGCCTGAAGCCCGTGCACCGCCGAGTGCTGTACGCCATGTACGACGGGGGTTTCCGGCCCGACCGCGGGTACTCGAAGTGCTCGCGGGTCGTCGGCGACGTGATGGGCCAGTACCACCCGCACGGCGACTCGGCGATCTACGACACCCTGGTCCGGCTCGCCCAGCCGTGGTCCCTGCGCTACCCGCTGATCGACGGCCAGGGCAACTTCGGCTCGCCGGGCAACGACCCGGCCGCCGCCATGCGCTACTGCGTCGTCGGGGACACCGAGGTGTGGACTCCGGATGGGCACGTGCCAATTGCCGCACTCCTTCCCGGCGCGGCCCCGGACTCCACCACGCCGGTGGACCTGAAGGTCTTGGACCGCAACGGGATCCCAGTCCAGGTGAGCGCGTTCCACCACTCCGGCGAACATCCGACGCTGCGGCTGAGGACGACGCTCGGGCATGAGCTGACCGGAACCGCCAACCACCCCGTGCTCAGCCTGATGGCCGTGGGCGGCCTGCCGGCACTGCAATGGAGGCTGCTCGAGGAGTTGCGGCCCGGCGATCTTGTGGTGCTGCAGCGAGGCGCGCTCGAGGCCCGACGCTCGCAGGGTTTGCCGGAGGACGACATCTCGATCGTCGACACGATGTTCGAGCGTGGCATCGCGTTGACTCCCGCAGAGCGCCGGGTCGTCCAGGAACCGTTGCTGGACGGCAGATTCGGGTACGACACCGTCGACGCAGTCTCGCCGGCGGGTGTGCAGTCCGTGTTCAGCCTCAGAGTCGACTCCGACGATCATTCGTTCGTCACAGACGGCTTCGTGTCCCACAACACCGAATGCCGGATGGCGCCGCTGGCCATGGAGATGGTCCGCGACATCGACAAGGACACCGTCGACTTCTCGCCGAACTACGACGGCCGCACCCAGGAGCCGGACATCCTGCCGAGCAGGTTCCCGAACCTGCTGGTGAACGGGTCGTCGGGGATCGCGGTCGGGATGGCGACCAACATCCCGCCGCACAACCTGCGCGAGGTGGCCGACGGCGTCCAGTGGCTGCTCGCGCATCCCGACGCCGACGACGACGAGCTGCTCACCGAGCTGCTGCGCCGGGTGAAGGGCCCGGACTTCCCGACCCGGGGCCTGATCATGGGCAGCCGGGCGATCGAGGACGCCTACCGCACCGGCCGCGGGGCGATCACGATGCGCGCCGCGATCGAGGTCGAGGAGATCCAGAACCGGGTCTGCCTGGTGATCACCGAGCTGCCCTACATGGTCAACCCGGACAACCTCAAGGTGAAGATCGCCGAGCTGGTGGACTCCGGGCGCATCCAGGGGATCGCGGACCTCAACGACGACACCTCCGGCCGCACCGGCCTGCGAATCGTGATCGTGCTCAAGCGCGACGCCGTGGCCAAGGTGGTCCTGAACAACCTGTACAAGCACACCCAGCTGCAGGACACCTTCGGCGCAAACATGCTCGCGCTCGTCGACGGCGTCCCGCGCACGCTCAGCCTCGACAAGTTCGTCCGGCTGTGGGTGAGCCACCAGGTCGAGGTCATCGTCCGGCGGACCCGCTATCTGCTCGCCGAGGCCGAGCGGCAGGCCCACATCTACCGCGGCTACGTCAAGGCGCTCGACGCCCTGGACGAGGTGATCGCCTTGATCCGCGCCTCGGCCACGGTCGAGGACGCCCGGGAGGGCCTGATCGGGCTGCTGGACATCGACGAGGTCCAGGCGGACGCCATCCTCACGATGCAGCTGCGCCGGCTGGCCGCCCTGGAACGGCAGAAGATCATCGAGGAGCTGGCACGGCTGGAGGCGGTGATCACCGACCTGGCCGACATCCTGGCCTCGCCCGAGCGGCAGCGGAGCATCATCTCCGAGGAGCTGGCCGAGATCGTCGAGCGGTACGCCGACGACCGCCGCACCCGGATCCTCCCGTACGACGGCGACATGAACGTCGAGGACCTCATCCCGGAGGAGGAGGTCGTCGTCACGATCACCCGGGACGGGTACGCCAAGCGGACCCGCTCGGACGCCTACCGGGCCCAGCGGCGCGGCGGCAAGGGGGTCCGCGGGGCCCAGCTGCGCAGCGACGACGTCGTCGAGCACTTCTTCGTCACCTCGACCCACCACTGGCTGCTGTTCTTCACCAACCTGGGCCGGGTTTACCGCGCGAAGGCGTACGAGCTGCCGGAGGGCAGCCGGGACGCCAAGGGTCAGCACGTGGCGAACCTGCTCGCCTTCCAGGGCGGGGAGGAGATCGCCCAGGTGCTCGACCTGCCCGACTACGACGCCGCGCCGTTCCTGGTGCTGGCGACGAAGGACGGGCTGGTGAAGAAGACCCGGCTGACCGAGTACGACTCCAACCGCTCCGGCGGCGTGATCGCGATCAACCTCCGCGAAGGAGACGAGGTGGTCTCCGCCCGGCTGCTCGGCGAGGGCGAGGACGTGCTGCTGGTCTCCCGCAAGGGAATGTCCGTGCGCTTCACCGCCGATGACTCGGCGCTGCGCCCGATGGGCCGAGCCACCTCCGGGGTGACCGGCATGAAGTTCCGGGACGGCGACGAGCTGCTGTCGATGGACATCGTCCGGGACGTCGAGGACTCCTTCGTGTTCGTGGTCACCGAGGGGGGCTACGCCAAGCGCACCCGCCTCGGTGAGTACCGCCCGCAGGGCCGAGGCGGCCTCGGGATCAAGGTCGCGAAGCTGTCGGACGAGCGCGGCGACCTGGTCGGCGCCATGATCGTCAGCGAGGACGACGAGGTGCTGGTCGTGATGGAACGGGGGAAGGTCGTGCGCTCGGCGGTGGCCGAGGTGCCGGCCAAGGGCCGCGACACGATGGGAGTGGTCTTCGCCAAGCCGGACCCCGGGGACCGGATCATCGCCGTCGCCCGCAACTCGGAGCGCACCCTGGGCGGCGAGGAGAACGGCGAGGGCACGGCGGGCCCCGACACGGGCCACGACTCGGGCCCTGACTCGAACTCTGACTCGGATCCCGACCCGGATCCCAACCCGGATCCCAACCCGGACGGAAACGGACCAGCCGGTAACGCCGCGGGGTCGCCGAGGCCGTCCAGTACCATCGACGCTGTCACGGATGCGGCTGAGCAGTTCGCTCAACCGACCCAGGATCGAAGCGACGGTCAAGGCGGCGGGGGCGACGGCAATGGCGTACCGTCGACTGGGTCGCCCGACCGCGGAGGTGAGGCGTGAGCGCGTCCGAGCAGGTCAATCGCGAGACCGCGGCTCCTCGCGTCACCGAGAGCCCGCCCCCTGTGCCGTCCCCGGCCGCCGCGGCCGCCGCCGCTGCCGCCGCCCGTAACGGGATGACCACCGGCACCGCTCGCCCCGGATCGTCCGGCCTTCTCGGCGACGCCGTCGCTTCGCGGGCCTCCGCCGCCTATGCCCCGACGAAGTCCCCGAGCCCGACGCCGAGCCCCTCCGCGAAGCCCTACTCCGACCCTGATCCCGGGGCCGGCCCGGCGCAGTCCACCGGTGCCGCGCC
>JBKPQU010000086.1:0-19399 GCA_046734255.1 Actinomycetota bacterium | reverse complement strand
GGGTCGACCGTCCCGATGAACCCGTCCGGTCCGCACTGGGGCCGGCCGAGTGTACGGGCACGCGACGGGCACGATGGGTGCCCGAACTCTCGTTCTGCGCTCACACCTGGCGCACGAAGGCGACGAGGAAGGCCACCACTGCGAGGTCGACCAGTATGGTCACCGGAACGAGCCAGGTCGGACCTTCGCCCGTGGCCAGCCGCCGCTTGACGAGCCCGGCCAAGCGCCTCAGGCCCACCATCAGTCCGAGGAGAACCGGTAGGAGCAGCAGCCCCAGCGCTGCGTGCACCGCCCACGCCCCGGCCAGGGTGGGGCCGCCCCACGTGTCCGGGTCGGCGTACGAGCCGCGGTCGGTGAGCCAGTAGAGGAAGAGCACGCGGACCTCGTTGAGCGTGGCCAGTAGCGCGACCAGGAGGGCAAGAGCTCCGAGCGGCACGGTCAACCCGGCGGCCACGCGAGCGCCACGCCGCTCTCCCGGCGCCACAAGGGTCCGGAGCGAATGGGGCAGCAGCATGATCGAGTCCAGTAGGAGCCGGCCGAGCCGCCGTAGCGGGCCGGGTCGGGCCGTGACACCGGGCATGGGTTCACCCACGGGCCGGAGGCTAGCGAGGGCAATGGGCCGGGCGCGTCACTCTGGAGAGGGACTTCGAACTGCGTAGAGCCTCCGGCGCGCGCATGGGCGGCATGTTGGGACGCTTCTGGGCCGCTCCATCGATCCGCTTCCGGCTGAGCAGGACGCCATGGCCCGTAGGCTGATGGTGTGACCGAGGGCAATGCGACGCCCATCTCCTATCTCGCACTTGACAAGGACACTCCGGTTCTGGACGCGCACGGCGACAAAATCGGTGAGGTTGAGCGAGTGCTGTACGACCAGTCACTGGACCTGTTTGAGGGGATTGCCGTCCGGACCCGTGAGGGGCTTCGGTTCGCTGACCGGGACGTGATCACCGAGATCACGGATCAGTACGTTCGGACGACGGCCGAGTCCGCCTCCGACCTGCCAGAGCCGGACGCTCCACCGGTATACCACCCGAACGCTCAGGCCTTCGAGAAGGACTCGTTCGTGGAGCGGATCAAGGATGCGTTGGGCGACGAGAAGCCTGGTTGGGAACAACAGAAGGATTCCTGAGCGGCTTCACTCTGGGCGGCATGTGAGTGAGCGCTCGTACTGGTCCTGGCCTGCGGTGTCGGGGTGGAGCGGGTGACGGGAATCGAACCCGCATGACCAGCTTGGAAGGCTGGGGCTCTGCCATTGAGCTACACCCGCAGGACCCGGCGCGTGACGGAGGGTTCGACGGCCGAGCTCGTCAGCGCGCAGCCTACCGTCCCGGCTCGCCGGGCGACCGGTCCCGGCGCAGGCCGGTGATCGGCGCCGGAGCGGCGGCGCTCGCGTAGCCTGGTTCCGGCGGCCCGCGAGGGTCCCCGGGGTATGGCGCAGTGTGGTAGCGCGTCCGCTTTGGGAGCGGAAGGCCCCCGGTTCAAATCCGGGTACCCCGACGGCGGCCCGCGGCGTGCGTCCGGGGCTGCACTACGGCCCCCGATACGGCCCCGGGGCAGGTGGTCGCAATGTGGAACCGGCGCAGCACCGTTCGCGAGTACCTGCAGGGTGCCCTGTGGGTGCTGCCCACCGTCGGCGTCGTGCTGGGCCTGCTCGGCGGCGCGGTCATGGCGGCGTTGCCGGTGCCCGACGATTCGCCACTGGTGCGATTCCTGTTCCGGGGCACCGCGGACGACGCCCGTCAGCTGCTCATCGTCGTCTCGGCGACGATGATGACGGTCACCGGGATCGTCTTCTCCCTGACCGTGGTCTCGCTGCAGATCGCCTCGTCCCAGTTCTCCGTCCGACTCCTGCGCACCTTCATGCGGGACGTACCGAACCAGATCGTGTTGGCGATCTTCGTCTGCACCTTCGCCTACAGCACCGGAGGGCTGTACACGGTCGGGGAGCGGGTCGGGGCAAGCACGTTCGTCCCTCGGGTCGCGGTCTCCGGGTCGCTGTGGCTGGTCTTCGTCAGCACCGGCGCGCTGGTCTACTTCCTGCACCGGCTGGTCCACTCGATCCAGATCGACACGATCATGGAGGGAGTGCAGCGGCGCACGCTGGCCCTGATCCACGACGTGTTCCCGGCTCCGGACCGGCCGGGCGCCGACCCGGCCGGCCCGCCGCCGGAGCCCCCGCCCGGCGCCGCCGAGCTGTTGGCCCGCCGGCCGGGCTACGTCCAGGTCGTGGACATCGATCGCCTCGCCGACCTGGCCCGCGCGCAGGGCGCGACCGTGCGGTTGGTGGTAACCGTGGGCGACTACGTCACCGCCGGCGCACGCCTGGGATGGTGGTGGTCCCGCGTTACTCCGGCACCCATCGGGGACGGTCAGCCGCATGCCGGCGCACCCGCGCCGCAGACGCTGGAGCGCGCCCGGCAGGCGGTCCACATCGGCTTCGAGCGGACCCTGCAGCAGGACCCTCGCTTCGGGGTGCGCCAGCTCGTCGACATCAGCTTGCGAGCGCTCTCACCGGCGATCAACGACCCGTACACCGGCGTGCAGGTCGTGCACCACCTCGCCGCGATCGAGTCCGTGCTCGCCTCGCGCGCGATCGGTGACGACGTGCGCCGCGCCCAGGACGGCTCGGTCCTGGTCTGGCTGCCGTACCCGGGTTTCGCCGCCTTCCTCGAGATGGGCTGCGGGCAGATCCGCCGGTGCGGGGCCCACGAGCCGCTGGTC
The DNA here is from genome assembly GCA_046734255.1 of Actinomycetota bacterium. Taxonomy (GTDB): domain Bacteria; phylum Actinomycetota; class Actinomycetes; order Actinomycetales; family Kineosporiaceae; genus JBKPQU01. The sequence continues at coordinate 16,678 of JBKPQU010000086.1, read as the reverse complement.
CTGGCCGCCCTGCTGCAGATGCTCAGCGAGGTCGCGGCGCGGTGCGTCGACCCCGGTCGGCGGGCAGCCGTCCTGGCGCAGATCGATCTCATCACTGCCACCGCCGAGGAGGGGATCCCGCAAGCGGCCGACCGCTCGCTGGTCTCGGCCGCCGCGGAGCTGGCCAGGCGGGTGGCACGCGAGCCCGGCTTGGCCGCGCCACCGCCGAGCGCCTTCGGCATGGTCGGCGCCGCGGCCAGCCATCAGGGTGGCGGGCACCAGCCGGACAGGTGACCGGCGGCGGCGACTAGGATGACAGCCGGTGCCGCCGCCGCGGCGCGCCGCCGGTGCGTCGCGGGTGCCGTGGTCGGCGTACGTCGCCACGGCGTGCATCGCCCCGTGACATCCCTGACCAGGAGACCCCCGTGAAGAGCGCCGTGGAGACCCTCAACCCGACGCGGGTGAAGCTGACCGTCGAGGTGCCCTTCGATGAGCTGAAGCCCAGCCTGGACGCCGCGTACAGGTCGATCGCCCGCCAGGTCAACATCCCCGGCTTCCGCAAGGGCAAGGTCCCGCCGCGGATCATCGACCAGCGGGTCGGGCGCGGCGTCGTCCTGGAGGAGGCGGTCAACGAGGCGCTGCCGGTCTTCTACGCCCGCGCCGTCGAGGAGAGCGCCGTGCGCCCGCTCGGGCGGCCGCAGGTCGACGTCACCGGGGTGCCCGACCCGGCCGCCGGCGGCGACCTGACCTTCACCGCCGAGGTGGACGTCCGGCCGGAGATCACCCTTCCGTCGCTGGAGGCGGTGGAGGTCACGGTCGAGGACATCGAGGTCACCGACGCGGACGTGGACGAGCGCCTGGAGAACCTGCGCGAGCGCTTCGGCACCCTCTCCCCGGTGGACCGGCCGGTGGCCGACGGCGACTTCGTCGCGGTCGACATCCGCGCGGCCATCGACGACGAGGAGATCGACAGCGTCAGCGGCGTCTCCTACCAGGTGGGCAGCGGCACGATGCTGGACGGCATGGACGACGCCCTTCCGGGCATGTCCGCCGGCGACACCACCACCTTCACCAGCCCGCTCGCCGGCGGCGACCACGCGGGGGACGAGGCGGAGGTCACGCTCACCGTCCAATCGGTCAAGGAGCGAAACCTGCCCGACCTGGACGACGACTTCGCTCAACTGGCGAGCGAGTTCGACACGCTGGAGGAGCTGCGGTCGGATCTCAGCACGCAGGTCACGGCCGTGCAGCGGTACCAGCAGGGCCTCCAGGCGCGTGAGCGGCTGCTGCAGATCCTGCTCGACTCCGTCGAGATCCCGGTGCCGGAGGGCGTGGTGGCCGACGAGGTCGCCCGGCACCTGGAGTCCGAGGACCGCGCCGAGGACGAGGAGCACCGCGCCGAGGTGGACGCGGAGACCCGGGCGGGACTGCGCACCCAGCTCCTGCTCGACGCGATCGGGGAGGCCGAGCAGGTGTCGGTCTCCCAGCGCGAGCTGATCGAGTACCTCGTCGTCAACGCCCAGCAGTACGGGATGGACCCCAACGAGTTCGCCAAGGCGGTCGAGCAGGCGGGCCAGGTCCCGGCGATGGTCTCCGAGGTCGCCCGGCGCAAGGCGCTGGCCGCCGTCCTGTCCCGGGCCGTGGTCAAGGACGCCTCCGGCAACCTCGTCGACCTCGAACTGTCTCTCCCGGGCGCGCAGGACGGGCAGGACGGTGAGACCCAGGACGGCGCTCAGCCCGCCGGCGAGCAGGGCACCGAGCGTGCGGAACCGGCCGGTGCGCAGGTCGCGGCGCCGTCGCCGGCTACCCCCGCCGCCCCAGCCGGCCCCTCTGTCCCCCCGGCCGCCGACCCGACCGCCGTGCCGGTGTTCGATCTCCCGCCGGCCTCCCCGGCGGGTTCGGAGGGTAAGGGCCGCGGCTGACGACCCCTCGACCAGGGTGCGCCTAGAGCGAACAACGGTCGGTAAGGGACGATCAGCCCCGGGTGGCCGCGTTAGTGTCGTCGAACTACCGCAAGACCGTGCAGCCGGATGAGCCGCATGGTGACCGCCAACCTCCGGGAGCTAGACCGTGAGCCAGCTCTATCTGCCGGGCGGCAGCCCTTCCGGCGACCTCCCGCTCGCGCGCACCCAGACACCGGGGCTGGGCCTTGACGATCAGATCTACAACCGGTTGCTCAAGGACCGGATCATCTTCCTCGGTTCCGAGGTCCGCGAGGACAACGCGAACGCCATCTGCGCCCAGTTGCTGCTGCTGGCCGCCGAGGACCCGGACAAGGACATCTACCTCTACATCAACTCCCCGGGCGGCTCGGTGACCGCCGGCATGGCCATCTACGACACCATGCAGTACGTCCAGCCGGACGTCGCGACGCTCGCGATGGGCCTGGCCGCCTCGATGGGCCAGTTCCTGCTGTCGGCCGGCGCCAAGGGCAAGCGGTACGCGCTGCCGCACTCCCGGGTGATGATGCACCAGCCGCTCGGCGGGATCGGTGGCACCGCCAGCGACATCAAGATCCAGGCCGAGCTCATCCTGCACATGAAGAGGCAGATGGCGGAGCTGATCGCCGAGCACACCGGCCAGGCGGTGGAGACCATCGAACGTGACTCCGACCGCGACCGCTGGTTCACCGCCGACCAGGCGCTCGACTACGGCCTGGTCGACCAGGTGGTCCGAAGCGCCCGAGACGTCAGCGGTGGTGGCGGCACCGCGAACTGACCCGCCGTGCGGCCGCCGGCCTGTGCGCCGCACGAGCCCCCTCGTCCCGACCCCCGCGAGGCATCGCGTACCGAGGAGCGATCCCGATGAACGTCCCCACCCCGCACGGCATGGCTGCCGAGACACGCGGCGGCCCCGGCCAGCCGCCCACCCCTGCACTGTCGATGCCCAGCGGGCGCTACATCCTGCCGCAGTTCGAGGAGCGCACCGCGTACGGCTTCAAGCGGCTCGACCCGTACACCAAGCTCTTCGAGGACCGGATCATCTTCCTCGGCGTGCAGGTGGACGACGCCTCCGCCGACGACGTCATGGCCCAGCTGCTCGTCCTGGAGAGCCAGGACCCGGAGCGCGAGATCACCCTCTACATCAACTCCCCGGGTGGCTCGTTCACCGCGCTGACCGCGATCTACGACACGATGCAGTACATCAAGCCCGAGATCGTGACGGTCTGCCTGGGCCAGGCGGCCTCCGCCGCGGCCGTGCTGCTGGCGGCGGGCACCAAGGGCAAGCGCCTGGCGCTGCCGAACGCCCGCGTGCTCATCCACCAGCCCGCGCTGATGGGTGGCGACTACGGCCAGGCCTCCGACATCGAGATCCAGGCCAACGAGGTGCTCCGGATGCGCCTCTGGCTGGAGGAGACCCTCGCCAAGCACTCCGACCGCGACCTCGAGCAGGTGCGCAGCGACATCGAACGCGACAAGATTCTGACTGCGGAGCAGGCTGTGGAGTACGGCCTGGTCGACCAGGTGCTGGGTACCCGCAAGGTGGGGACCCCCGCATACGGCACCGACTGACACGCCGAATGCCGGGCGCCATCCGCTGACAGCGAGCCCGAGGTGGCGTTCAATGGTTCCGGGACCGGGTGCCTCCCGGTCCTCTGCCCCTCAGGAAGGACAGATCGGTGGCACGCATCGGTGACGGCGCGGACCTGCTCAAGTGCTCCTTCTGCGGGAAAAGCCAGAAGCAGGTCAAGAAGCTCATCGCCGGGCCCGGTGTGTACATCTGCGACGAGTGCATCGATCTGTGCAACGAGATCATCGAGGAGGAGCTCGCCGAGGCGAGCGAGCTGGGCCTGGTCGAGCTGCCCAAGCCGAAGGAGATCTTCGAGTTTCTCGAGCAGTACGTCGTCGGCCAGGAGCCCGCGAAGAAGTCACTCGCTGTAGCCGTCTATAACCATTACAAGCGGATCCAGGCGGGGGAGCCCGGGCGTCGCCACGAGGATCCTGTGGAGATCGCCAAGTCGAACATCCTGCTGATCGGGCCCACCGGCTGCGGCAAGACCTACCTGGCGCAGACGCTGGCCAAGATGCTCAACGTCCCGTTCGCCATCGCGGACGCGACGGCGCTGACCGAGGCCGGGTACGTCGGGGAGGACGTCGAGAACATCCTCCTGAAGCTGATCCAGGCCGCGGACTACGACGTCAAAAAGGCCGAAACCGGGATCATCTACATCGACGAGGTCGACAAGATCGCTCGCAAGTCGGAGAACCCGTCGATCACTCGGGACGTCTCCGGCGAGGGCGTCCAGCAGGCGCTGCTGAAGATCCTCGAGGGGACGACCGCCTCGGTGCCGCCGCAGGGCGGGCGCAAGCACCCGCACCAGGAGTTCATCCAGATCGACACGACCAACGTGCTGTTCATCGTCGGCGGGGCCTTCGCCGGTCTGGAGCAGATCATCTCCTCGCGGGTCGGCAAGCGGGGGATCGGCTTCGGCGCCCAGCTGCACACCAAGCACCAGGACACCGACCTCGGCGACGTCATGCCCGAGGATCTGCTGAAGTTCGGGCTCATCCCCGAGTTCATCGGCCGGCTCCCGGTGATCACCACAGTGTCCAACCTGGACCGCGGGGCGCTGATCAGGATCCTCACCGAGCCGAAGAACGCGCTGGTCAAGCAGTACCAGCGGATGTTCGAGATCGACGGCGTCGAGCTGGAGTTCTCCGACGACTCCCTGGAGTCGGTGGCCGACCAGGCGATCCTGCGCGGCACCGGCGCCCGCGGCCTGCGCGCGATCATGGAGGAAGTCCTGCTGCCGGTGATGTTCGACGTCCCCAGCAGGGACGACGTCGCCCGGGTCGTGGTGACCCGCGACGTCGTGCTGAAGAACGTCAACCCGACGCTGGTGCCGCGTGAGGCGCCGGCCCGCAAGACGCGGGAGCGCCGGGAGAAGTCCGCCTGAGCTTCCCGAGCGGTCAGCCGGCAGCCAGGGTCAGCTCGAGGATCCGGTCGTCGTCGCTCGCCGGATCGCCGCGCCCGTCGCGGTTCGAGGTCGTCAGCCAGATCTGCCCCGTCGGGGTGACCACGATCGTCCGTAGGCGGCCGTAGTCCCCGGTGAACCAGGCCCGCGGGCGGCCTGCCCGCCCGCCCGCGATCGGCACCTGCCAGAGCCGCTCGCCGCGCAGCGCCGCGACATATGCGACGTCGTCCACGATCGCCAGGCCGCTGGGCGAGGCGTCGTCGGTGCTCCAGACGACCTGCGGGTCGACGAACCCGGACCGGTCGCCGCGGCCCTCGACCATCGGCCACCCGAAGTTGCCGCCCTTGACCACGCGGTTCAGCTCGTCCCAGGTGTTCTGCCCGAACTCGGTGGCCCACAGCTGGCCGTTGGAGTCGAACGCCAGCCCCTGCACGTTGCGGTGGCCGTACGACCAGACCGGTGAGCCGGGGAAGGGGTTGTCCGCCGGCACCGCGCCGTCCGGGGTGATCCGGAGGATCTTCCCGCCGAGGCTGGAGCGGTCCTGGGCGTTGGCGGTGTTCCCGGCGTCCCCGGTGCCGATCCACAGGTTCCCGTCCGGTCCGATCGCGAGGCGGCCGCCGTCGTGCCGGCCGGCCCTGGGGATGCCCGTGAGGATCGGCTTCGGGGAGCCCAGCCGGGAGCCGTCGAAGGGGATCCGGACCACGCGGTTGTCCGAGCCCGAGGTGAAGTAGGCGAAGACCACGCTGTCGTCGCCGGGCCGGACGGCGAGACCCAGCAGCCCGCTCTCGCCGGTGTGCTCCACCCCAGGGACCGTGCCCACCGGAGTGACGTTGCCCGAGCGGACCCGCACCACGCGGCCCGAGTCCCGCTCGGCGACCAGCGCACTGCCGTCGGTCAGGAACGCGACGCCCCAGGGCACGTCGAGATCGCCGGCCACGGTCCCGGTGACCGACGGCTCGGGGGGCGCCGTCCGGCCGGGTGTCGCGGTACCCGAGCCGGTCGAGGCGGGGAGCGACGGCTGGCCCGAGGTCGGCTGGGAGTCGGCGGACTCGGCATCGTTCGTGCACCCGGCCAGCAGGGCCAGGGTCACGAGCAGGACGCTTCGGCGCAGCACGGCTGCACGTTACGCCCGCTGCCTGTGCCGGGACGCTCGCTCAGTGCCTGTCCCGTGATGCTCGCCTAGCCTGTGGCGGGTGACCGCCTCGCTGCGCGTGACCGTGCCCGACGATCGCTGGTCGGACCCCTGGGTGGACGTCCCGGAGCGGCCCCGGCCGTCCGGGGTCGAGATTCGCGTGTGGGACATGGTCGACCCCCTGCCGGCCGACGGCTCCGCACGTCCCGGCGCCGACGTGGTCGTGGCGCCGTACATGTCGCCGGGCGACTGGCTCGGCCGGTTGCCGGAGGTCGAGGGGCTGCGCGTGCTGCAGACCCTCACCGCCGGGTACGAGGGCATTCCCGAGAAGCTGCCGCCGGGGGTCACGCTGTGCACCGCGGCCGGCGTTCACGACGCCTCGACCGCCGAGCTGGCCGTGGGCCTCGCGATCGCGCTGCTGCGCGGCCTGGGCCAGGCCGCGCTGGATGCCACCAGCGGCACCTGGGCTCACGTCACCCGACCTGCGCTGGCCGACCGGCGGGTGCTGCTGATCGGTTCGGGCAGCGTCGGATCGGCGATCGCCGCCCGGCTGGCGCCGTTCGAGGTGACCGTCACGCGGGTGGCCAGCCGGGCCCGGGACGACGCCGCCGGACACCTGCACGGCCCGGACGAGCTGCCGGCGCTGCTGCCCCGCCACGACGTGGTCGTGCTCGCCTGCCCGTTGACCGACGCCACCCGGGGGATGGTCGACGCGGAGTTCCTGGCGGCCCTGCCGGACGGCGCGCTGGTCGTGAACATCGCCCGCGGTCCCGTGGTGGTGACCGACGCGCTCCTGGCCGAACTCACCTCGGGACGGCTGATGGCAGCGATGGACGTCGTCGACCCCGAGCCGCTGCCGGCTGACCACCCGCTCTGGCAGGCGCCGAACGTGCTCATCAGCCCGCACGTCGGCGGTGACACCACCGCGTTCCCGCCGCGCGCACGAGCGCTCCTGCGGGACCAGATCGAGCGGATGCTCGACGGCCGCCCGCTCCGTCACGTCATCACCCGAGGCGGGGGATGAGCCTGGCCGCGGCGGCGTCGTAGCGGCGCAGCACGAGGCCGGTCAGCGACCGGTGAGGCAGCAACGGCCTGGTGAGCCGGTCCGCGTCCAGCTCCGCCAGGCGGGAGTGCAGGTGACCGGGAGCCAGCAGGTAGCTGGCCACCGCCACACCGCGCCCCGAGGCGCGCGCCTCCGCCACGACGTCGGCCACCGCGGGGGTTGCGGCGGACAGGTACCCGGTCCGGACAAGGGTGCCGAGCAGTTCGGCGAGCCCGGCCGCCACCTGCTCGACGTCCGAGGTCGACCGGGGGTCGCTGGACCCGGCCGCGGCCAGGACCACCGCGTCGTCCGGGTCTCCGCCCGCCTCGGACAGCCGCTGGGCCAGCACCCGCACGAGCGCGTCGTCCGGCCCCAGGGGATGGGCGGCCACAGCGTGCCCGGCGGACGACTCGACCGCGCCGGCGACGTCCACCTGGACGTGGTACCCGGCCGACAGCAACAGGGGGACGACGACCGCGGATCGGCCGCCGGCCGCCAGCCCGCCCACCACCTCGGCCACCGTCGGCTGCTGGACGTCGACGTAGGCGGCGAGCACGTGGACACCGGGGCGCGCGGCGGCGACCGCGGCCCTCAGCTGCTCCAGCTCCCGCTGCCCGGCCGGGTTGGCGGTGCCGTGCGAGCAGGCGACGAGCACCGGGGCGGGATGGGCCACAGGCACAAGCCTGCCGCAGCCGGTCTTGCCGCGGCGCGCTGCCGGGGCGCACGATGCGCGAAGGGTGGTCCCGGCAGCAGGAGGCGACGATGGGCGAGCGCGTCGAGGTGATCAGCGAGGCCGGGCTGGTGGACGCCGATCCGACGCCCGGGATGCGCCGTCGGCGCGCTTTCACGACACCCCAGGTGTGGGCCGGGATGGTGCACACCGAGGTCGGGATGGTCTCCGGGTGGCACCACCACGGTGAACACGACACCATGCTCTACGTCCTGGCCGGTCGCCTGCGGCTGGAGTTCGGACCGGGCGGCACGGACGCCGTCGAGGCGGGTCCCGGCGACTTCCTCCGGGTTCCCCCGAACACCGTGCACCGCGAGTCCAACCCCGCCGCCGAACCCTCCACCGCCGTGATCGCCCGGGCCGGCACCGGAGCGGTCACCGTGAACGTCGACGGCCCCGACCCCGCCTGAGCCGGACGACCGGCTGGGTCGGTCCCTCCAGGGCCTGCGGGGGTTCAGCCGGGAGCGGCCGGGCGTCCTAGACTCAGCGGATGTCGCAGACTCCGGATCTGAAGCCACGCAGCCGCGAGGTCACCGACGGGATGGAGCGGGCCGGCGCCCGCGGCATGCTCCGGGCGGTCGGGATGACCGACGAGGACTTCGCGAAGCCGCAGATCGGCGTCGCGAGCTCGTGGAACGAGATCACGCCGTGCAACCTCTCCCTCGACCGGCTGGCCAAGGCGAGCAAGGACGGCGTGCACGCCGCGGGCGGCTACCCGCTGGAGTTCGGCACGATCTCGGTCAGCGACGGGATCTCGATGGGCCACGAGGGCATGCACTTCTCGCTGGTCTCCCGCGAGGTGATCGCCGACAGCGTCGAGACCGTGATGATGGCCGAGCGGATGGACGGCGCCGTCCTGCTCGCCGGGTGCGACAAATCCCTGCCGGGCATGCTGATGGCCGCCGCTCGCCTCGACCTGGCAGCGGTCTTCCTCTACGCGGGCTCGATCCTGCCCGGGCGGGCGCGGCTGTCGGACGGCAGCGAGCGGGAGGTGACCGTCGTCGACGCGTTCGAGGCGGTCGGCGCGTGCGCCCGTGGGCTGATGAGCCGCGAGGACCTCGACGCGATCGAGCGTGCGATCTGTCCGGGTGAGGGCGCCTGCGGCGGCATGTTCACTGCGAACACGATGGCCAGCGCCGCGGAGGCGCTGGGCATGTCCGTGCCCGGCAGTGCCGCCCCGCCGGCCACGGACCGGCGGCGGGACGGGTTCGCCCGCAAGTCGGGGGAGGCCGTGGTCGAGCTGCTGCGACGCGGCATCACCGCCCGGGACATCATCACGAGGGAGGCGCTGGAGAACGCGATCGCGGTGGTCATGGCCCTCGGCGGTTCCACCAACGCTGTCCTGCACCTGCTGGCGATCGCGCACGAGGCCGGGGTGAAGCTCGAGCTCGACGACTTCAACCGGATCGGGGACCGCGTCCCGCACCTGGGCGACCTCAAGCCGTTCGGCCGGTTCGTGATGACCGACGTCGACCGGATCGGCGGCGTCCCCGTGGTGATGAAGACCCTGCTGGACGCAGGCGTGCTGAACGGTGACGCGCTGACCGTCACCGGGCGGACCATCGCGGAGAACCTCGCCCAGCTCGCCCCTCCGGACGCCGACGGCACTGTGATCCGGCCCATGTCGCGTCCGATCCACCGCACCGGCGGGCTGACCATCCTGCGGGGGTCCCTGTCGCCGGACGGCGCAGTGGTGAAGACCGCCGGGTTCGAGAGCGAGGTGTTCGAGGGCACCGCCCGGGTCTTCGACCGCGAGCGCGCCGCGATGGATGCCCTGGAGGACGGCACGATCAGCGCGGGCGACGTGGTCGTCATCCGCTACGAGGGCCCGAAGGGTGGCCCAGGCATGCGGGAGATGCTCGCCATCACGGGCGCGATCAAGGGTGCCGGGCTCGGCAAGGAGGTCATGCTGATCACCGACGGCCGGTTCTCCGGCGGCACCACCGGCCTGTGCGTGGGACACGTGGCGCCCGAGGCCGCCGACGGCGGGCCGATCGGCGTCGTCCGCGACGGCGACCGGATCCGGCTGGACGTCACCTCCCGCACGCTGGACCTGCTGGTCGACGAGTCCGAACTGGCCGCGAGGAGGCGCGAATGGCAGCCGCTCCCGCCCCGGTACACCCGGGGTGTGCTGGCGAAGTACAGCAAGCTGGTCGGGTCGGCGTCCGTGGGCGCGATCTGCGGATGAGGACGCCTTGGACCGCGGAACGGCGTCTCGAACTCCGAGACACGCCGACGCCGTGATTGACATACCGAACCGGGCGGCGGGAGCGTGAGGCCATGCGTCTGGCCCTCGTACTCGGGCGGCGCGCCGGCTGAGGCCTTCCTCGCCGAGCGCGCGACCCCTTGTGCCCGAGTGGTTCGAGGGGTCTTTTCGTACCCCGACGGCTTCGACGTCCCGGAGCACCCGGACGCCCCCAGACCCTGAGGAGAGGCCCGATGTCAGGCCACACCCCCGCCGATCCCTCGACCGGTCACCAGACGAACCAGCACGCGGCCACCCCACTGAGCGGGGTGACGATGACCGGCGCGCAGAGCCTCGTCCTGGCGCTGGAGACCGTCGGCGTGGACGTCGTCTTCGGGATCCCCGGCGGCGCGATCCTGCCGCTGTACGACCCGTTGATGGATTCCGCCACCGTGCGGCACATCCTCGTCCGGCACGAGCAGGGCGCGGGCCACGCCGCGGAGGGGTACGCGCACGCCACCGGCCGGGTGGGAGTGTGCATGGCCACCTCCGGCCCGGGCGCGACGAACCTCGTCACGCCGATCGCCGACGCATACATGGACAGCGTGCCGATGGTCGCCATCACCGGCCAGGTACCCAGCGGCGCGATCGGGACCGACGCCTTCCAGGAGGCGGACATCTCCGGTATCACGATCCCGATCACCAAGCACAACTACCTGGTCACCGACCCCGACGAGATCCCCCGAGCGATCGCCGAGGCGTTCCACATCGCGGGGACCGGCCGGCCCGGGCCGGTGCTGGTCGACGTCGCCAAGGACACGATGCAGGCGAAGACGACGTTCACCTGGCCCACCCGGATCGACCTGCCGGGCTACCGCCCGGTCGCCCGCCCGCACGCCAAGCAGATCAGGGAGGCTGCCCGGCTGCTGGCCGAGGCCCGGCGCCCGGTGCTGTACGTCGGCGGCGGGGTGGTCAATGCGCGGGCCAGTGCCGAGCTGCGCCGCCTGGTGGACGTCTCCGGCGCGCCGGTGGTGACCACGCTGATGGCCCGCGGCGTGCTGCCGGACTCCCACCCGCAGCACCTGGGGATGCCGGGGATGCACGGCACGGTCGCCGCGGTGACCGCGCTGCAGAAGGCCGACCTGATCGTCAGTCTCGGCGCCCGCTTCGACGACCGGGTGACCGGCAGGCTGTCCACCTTTGCCCCGCACGCGACGATCGTGCACGCGGACATCGATCCGGCCGAGATCTCGAAGAACCGGGTCGCCGACGTCCCGATCGTCGGGGACGCGCGGGACGTGATCACCGAGCTGGTCGCCGCGCTGGAGGCTGAGCGCGCGGCCGACCACGTGGGTGACCTCACCGAGTGGTGGGCGCAGCTGGATGCCTGGCGGACGACCTACCCGCTCGGCTACGCGCCGGCGCCGCAGGGCCAGGTCTCGCCGCAGCACGTGATCCAGCGGATCGGGGAGATCGCCGGCCCGGAGGCGGTGTACACCGCCGGGGTGGGCCAGCACCAGATGTGGGCGGCCCAGTTCATCCGCTACGAGCACCCCAACACCTGGATCAACTCCGGCGGGCTCGGGACGATGGGGTTCGCGGTGCCCGCGGCGATGGGTGCCAAGGTCGGCCGGCCGGACGCCACCGTCTGGGCGATCGACGGCGACGGCTGCTTCCAGATGACCAACCAGGAGCTGGCCACCTGCGTGATCAACGACATCCCGATCAAGGTCGCCGTGATCAACAACGGCAGCCTCGGGATGGTCCGGCAGTGGCAGACGCTGTTCTACAACGAGCGCTACTCCAACACCGACCTGCAGCTGGCCGGCGACCGCAGGGTGCCGGACTTCGTCAAGCTCGCGGACGCCTACGGGTGCGTGGGCCTGCGGTGCGAGCGGCCGGAGGACGTCGACGCGACGATCGAGAAGGCGATGGCGATCGACGACGCGCCGGTCGTGGTCGACTTCGTGGTGCACAAGGACGCGATGGTGTGGCCGATGGTTCCGGCCGGCGTGAGCAACGACGACATCCAGGTCGCCCGCGGGATGAGCCCGCAATGGGACCGTGAGGACTGAGCGACCTGCGGGCAGAGAGGACTGTGGTCCGGCGATGAGCAAGCACACCCTGTCGGTCCTGGTGGAGAACCGCCCCGGCGTGCTGACCCGGGTCGCGGGGCTGTTCGCCCGGCGCGGGTTCAACATCCATTCCCTTGCGGTGGGGCCGACCGAGCATCCCGAGGTATCCCGGATGACGGTCGTCGTCGACGTCGACGAGCTGCCGCTGGAACAGGTGACCAAGCAGCTGAACAAGCTGGTCAGCGTGATCAAGATCGTCGAGCTGGAGAACAGCTCGTCGGTGCAGCGGGAGCTGCTGCTGGTCAAGGTCAAGGCCGACCTGCAGACCCGTACCCACGTGCTGGAGACCGCGCGGCTGTTCCGGGCCAAGGTGGTCGACGTCGCCCCGGACGCCGTGACGATCGAGGCCACCGGGAACGCCGAGAAGCTCGAGGCGCTGCTGCGGGTGCTCGAGCCGTTCGGCGTCCGCGAGCTCGTCCAGTCCGGGATGGTCGCCATCGGCCGGGGCAGCCGCTCGATCACCGATCGTGCGCTGCGCACGGCCTGAGCGCCGCTGCGGGTCCGGGCGGGCGCCCGCTAACCTCCCCCTACGCTCCACCACTTGAAGGAGAGCCGATCGTGGCTGAGATGTACTACGACGACGACGCCGACCTGTCCCTGATCGCCGACCGGCACGTGGCCGTGCTGGGCTACGGCAGCCAGGGCCACGCCCACGCGCTGAGCCTGCGCGACTCGGGCGTCGACGTCCGGGTGGGACTGGCCGAGGGCAGCAAGAGCAGGGAGAGGGCCGAGTCGCAGGGGCTGCGGGTCGTCACGCCGACCGAGGCGTGCGAGGAGGCCGACGTCGTCATGGTGCTGGTCCCCGACCACCGGCAGCGCCAGCTCTACGCCGAGTCGATCGAGCCCAACCTCGTGGACGGCGACGCGCTGTTCTTCGCCCACGGGTTCAACATCCGGTTCGGCTACATCTCCCCGCCGAGCGGTGTCGACGTCTGCATGGTCGCCCCCAAGGGACCCGGGCATCTGGTCCGCCGGGAGTTCTCCGACGGGCGCGGCGTCCCGGTGCTGGTGGCGGTCGAGCGCGACGCCAGCGGCAAGGCATGGCCCCTCACGCTGTCCTACGCCAAGGCGATCGGCGGGCTGCGCGCCGGCGGGATCAGGACCACGTTCACCGAGGAGTGCGAGACCGACCTGTTCGGCGAGCAGACCGTGCTGTGCGGCGGGATGTCCCGGCTGGTGCAGCTCGGCTTCGAGGTGCTCACCGAGGCCGGCTACCAGCCCGAGATCGCCTACTTCGAGTGCCTGCACGAGCTCAAGCTGATCGTCGACCTCATGTACGAGGGCGGGATCGCCAAGCAGCGGTGGAGCGTCTCGGACACCGCCGAGTACGGCGACTACGTGTCCGGCCCGCGAATCATCGACGAGTCGGTCAAGCAGCGCATGCTCGACGTCCTCGCCGAGATCAAGGACGGGTCGTTCGCCGCGCGGTTCATCGCCGACCAGGACGCCGGCGCGCCGGAGTTCAAGCGGCTGCGGGCCGAGGCGGAGCAGCACCCGATCGAGCAGACCGGCCGGGAACTGCGCAAGCTGATGAGCTGGGTGAAGTCCGCCGACTCCGACTACGTCGAGGGCACCGCCGCCCGCTGAGCCAGATCAGGTGCGCACGGTGTGACACCGTGCGCACCGGAAGAGCACGGTGTCACACCGTGCTCACGAGGGATGCGCGCAACTCCGCACAGTCGGGATTGCGACGGCCGGTGTGAACGCGTTCACAAGCGCGTCCTAGACTGCCGGACCGGGGGGTGGGCCCCCGTGGGTGGGCGCTCGATTCGGGAGGGCCCTGTCGATGTCCGGAGGAACGAGGCTGTGACCAGACCGGTGGTGCTGATCGCCGAGGAGCTCTCCCCAGCGACCGTCGAGGCGCTGGGACCCGACTTCGAGATCAGGCACTGCGACGGAGCCGACCGCGCCCAGCTCCTCGCGGCGATCGGCGACGTGGACGCCCTCCTCGTGCGCTCGGCCACCCGGGTGGACGCCGAGGCGCTGGCGGCGGCGACCCGGCTGCGGGTGGTCGCCCGGGCCGGCGTCGGGCTGGACAACGTCGACGTCAAGGCCGCCACCCAGGCCGGGGTGATGGTGGTGAACGCCCCGACGTCGAACATCGTCTCCGCGGCAGAGATGGCGATCGCCCTGCTGCTGTCGGTGGCCCGGCACGTCCCCCAGGCGAACACGGCCCTGCGTGACGGGCAGTGGAAGCGCTCCAAGTACACCGGCGTCGAGCTCTACGAGAAGACGGCCGGCATCGTCGGGCTGGGCCGGATCGGCGTGCTGGTCGCGCACCGGCTCGCCGGCTTCGGGATGAAGGTGATCGCGTACGACCCCTACGTCTCGACCGCGCGCGCCGGGCAGCTCGGCGTCCGGCTGGTGGGGCTGGACGAGCTGCTGGCAGAGAGCGACTTCATCAGCGTGCACCTGCCGAAGACGGCCGAGACCGCCGGCATGATCGGCGAGGAGCAGCTGCGCCAGGTCAAGTCCAGCGTGCGGATCGTCAACGCCGCCCGCGGCGGGATCGTCGACGAGGGCGCGCTCTACGCGGCGCTGAAGGAGGGGCGGGTCGCGGGCGCGGCCTTCGACGTGTTCGCCAAGGAGCCGTGCACGGACTCGCCGCTGTTCGAGCTGGACACCGTGGTGGTCACGCCGCACCTCGGCGCCTCGACCGACGAGGCGCAGGAGCGCGCCGGGATCGCCGTCGCCGCCTCGGTCCGGCTGGCGCTGACCGGCGAGCTGGTGCCGGACGCCGTGAACGTCGCCGGCGGCATCATCGCCGAGGACGTCCGGCCGGGCATACCGCTGGTGGAGCGGCTCGGCCGGGTGTTCACCGCCCTGGCCGGGGGGCTGCCGGCCCAGCTCGACGTGGAGGTACGTGGCGAGATCACGGCCTTCGACGTCAGCGTGCTGCGCCTGGCCGCGCTCAAGGGTCTCTTCGCCGACGTCGTCGAGGAGCAGGTGACCTACGTCAACGCCCCCGTTCTGGCCGCCGAGCGGGGGATCGACGTGCGCCTGCTCACCGACCCGGAGAGCCCGGAGTTCCGCAACGTGATCACCCTGCGGGGCACGCTCGCCGACGCCACGCCGCTCGCCGTCGCCGGCACGCTCACCGGGCCGAAGCAGGTGCAGAAGCTGGTCGGGGTCGACGGGCTGGACCTGGAGGTGCCGCTGGCCGACCGCATGCTCGTCATCCGCTACGCCGACCGGCCGGGGGTGATCGGCACGATCGGCCGCCTCGTCGGCGACGCCGGGGTGAACATCGCCGCCATGCAGGTAGGCCGGGACGCCGAGGGCGGCAAGGCGGTCAGCGTGCTCACCCTCGACGAGGCGCTGCCCCTCGCGGTCGTGGACGAGATCCAGCGCGACATCGGCGCCGACACCGTCCGCTTCGTCGACCTGCTCGCCCGCTGACCCTGCTGACCCTGCCCCGGCGACTCGCCTGACGGCCGCGTCTCGCGATCCGTCGGGCGATCGCGTCTCACGACGGCATCTCGGATCGGGGCGATTTCTGCAACATCCCGGATCGGGATCTCGCATTCGGGCGGATTCCGCAACGCGTAGCTGTCACTATTGCTCGGATGCGCTCCGGGCCACGGGGGCTTGCGTGACCGGCGCGAGCGCCGTCCGGGTGGCGGTTGCCGCGCCGAACCAGGCTGCCGCCGACGCCGGTACGCGGGCGGCGGCGTTGGGCGGCAACGCGGTGGACGCGACCGTTGCCGCCGTCCTGGTCGCCCTGAGCAGCGAGCCCGGGGTCGCCTCGCTCGGTGGCGGGGCGTTCCTGACGATCGCGCCGGCCGGCTCCGGAGACATGGTGACCGTCGACGGCGCGGTGACCATGCCCGGGCTCGGCCTGGCGGCCGACGCGTTCGGCGGCGGGCTCCGCGACGTCCTGTTCAGCTACGGCGGCGGAACGGCGATGTCGGTCGGGCACGGATCCGTCGGCACGCCCGGGGGGCTGGCGGCGATCGAGCTGGCTCACCGCAGCTTCGGCCGCATCCCCTGGCGCGAGGTGGTGCTCCCGGCCCGGGATGTCGCCGCGGCGGGCTTCCCTCTGGGCAAGGCCGCCGCCGACTACCTCGAGCACGCCCGGGAACCCGTCTTCGGGTGGAACCCGGAGGCGCGGAGCACCCTCCACCATCCGGACGGCCGCCCGCTGGGGCCGGCCGAGATCGTCCGGATCCACGGGCTGGCCGAGTTCCTGGACGCCGTCGCCGACCAGGGCCCCGACGTGCTCTACCGCGGTGAGGTCGCCCGCGCGATCGCCGCGGACATGGCCGCGCACGGTGGCCTGGTCACCGCGGCGGATCTGGACCGCTACCGGCCGGAGGTCCGCAGGGCGCTCTCGGTCCCGATCGGGCGATGGCAGCTGGGCACCAACCCGGCTCCGTCGATCGGCGGCCCGGTGCTGGCCGCGATGCTGCTGCTCATGGACGGGCGCCCCGCCCGGTGGCGAACGTCGCGGCAATCGGCGGCGGCCTCTCGGCGCTCCGGGCGCGTTGCCGCGCCGCGCGTCCCCGGCGAGTGGTCGCTCGCCGACGTCCGGCACCTCATCGCCGTCCAGGTGGCGGTCCT